>JBILKC010000072.1:0-10450 GCA_044376885.1 Hylemonella sp.
TTTACGAAGGCCCGATCACCAAAATACTTGACTTTGGTGCGTTGGTTAATCTGTTGCCCGGTAAAGACGGTCTGCTACACATCAGCCAGATTGCCCACGAACGCGTTGAGAAAGTGACCGATTACCTGTCCGAAGGCCAGATCGTGAAGGTCAAGGTATTGGAGACCGACGAGAAAGGGCGTATCAAGTTGTCCATGAAGGCCTTGATTGACCGGCCTGCGCAAAACCCAGACCAAGCTTAATTCCTTTTTGCTATGTAAATAATAGTTCTAAACCTATATGGCGTAAGGGCTATTACTGAAAATACCATGAAAGCTATTGAAATCACCAGTTATGGAGCGCCTGATGTGCTTCGGCTATGCGAGCGACCTGACCCGGTGGCTAGCGCAGGCGAAGTGCTGATTCGTGTTGCCGCCAGCGGCATCAACCGCCCCGATGTCTTTCAACGGACCGGCAATTACCCCGTTCCACCTGGCGCATCGGATATTCCGGGGCTGGAAGTTGCCGGCGTGATTGTTGGCGGTGACGCGCCGGCTTTGGCTGGGGCCGGTCTGAAGGTGGGCGACCGTGTGTGCGCACTGGTTGCGGGTGGCGGCTATGCCGAGCTTTGTACGGCGCCCGTTGCCCAGTGTTTGCCAGTCCCTAAAGGATTGACAGATATTGAGGCCGCTTCTTTGCCTGAGACATTTTTCACGGTCTGGAGCAATGTGTTTGACCGCGCTCGGCTGCAAGCGGGTGAAACGCTGCTGATTCAAGGGGGTTCCAGCGGGATTGGCGTCACAGCCATTCAGTTGGCCAAGGCCATGGGTGCCCGTGTTTATGTCACCGCTGGTACAGATGAGAAATGTGCGGCCTGCTTGAAGTTGGGCGCAGATGCAGCCATCAACTACAAGACACACGACTTCAAAGACGAAATCAAGCGCTTGACCGAAGGCAAGGGTGTCGATGTGATTCTTGACATGGTGGGCGGCAGTTATGTGGCCCGCGAGGTCGAGAGCCTGGCTGAAGATGGCCGTATTGTCATCATCGCTGTGCAAGGCGGAATCAAAAGCGAATTCAACACCGGACTGGTGTTGCGCAAGCGACTGACCATTACCGGCTCGACCCTGCGGCCCCGGCCGATTGCCTTCAAACAGGCGATTGCTCAGGCTTGCCTTAAAAATGCCTGGCCGTTGTTGGAAAATGGCCGCATCAAGCCGGTCATCCACAGCACGTTTGCAGCTGTCGATCATGCAGATGCCACGGGCAGTGGTGCTGCGCGTGCACACACATTGATGGAGTCGAACCAGCACATCGGCAAAATTGTCTTGACCTGGGTCGCGCCATGAAAAAGCAGTTGATTGTCGGTAACTGGAAGATGAATGGCAGTCTTGCGGCCAACGAGGCACTGATCAGTGCCCTTCTTAAAGGTATGACATCTCCTGCATGCGGCGTGGCCGTGTGTGTGCCGGCTTTGTATATGGCACAGTGCCAAAAACTCTTGCTTGCAAGCGCGATTGACCTCGGTGCGCAAGACGTTTCCAGCCGGGAACCCGGTGCTTATACCGGCGAAAATGCCGCTGTGATGCTCAATGAGTTCGGTGTTCGCTACGCAATCGTCGGACACTCCGAGCGTCGTCTCTACCACCATGAAACTGATGCATTGGTAGCTTCCAAGGCTCAGGTGGCACTGGCTCACGGCATCACCCCCATCGTGTGTGTCGGTGAAACCTTGGCTGAACGTGAGGCGGGCAAGACCGAAGAAGTGGTCAAGCGTCAACTTGCCGCTGTGATTCATCTCAATGGGCACTGCATCAGTGAAATTGTGGTGGCCTACGAGCCAATCTGGGCGATAGGTACAGGTAAAACCGCTACTCCGGAACAAGCGCAGTCAGTGCATGCCGTTGTGCGTGCCCAGCTCGCTGCGGCAACCGCACACCCCGAGCGAATTTCTTTGCTGTACGGCGGCAGTATGAATGCCGGAAATGCAGCTGATCTTTTGCGTCAGCCTGACATTGATGGCGGTCTGATCGGTGGTGCGTCGCTAAAGGCCCCCGATTTTTTGAAAATAATTGCAGCAGCCCGCACCTGATGCAGGGGAGCGCTTACGAATTTAGGAGTATGTGAATGAATATCATGTTGTCTGTTTTGTTGGCTGTCCAAATTTTGTCAGCTTTGGTCATGATCGGTCTGATTCTTGTTCAACACGGAAAAGGCGCAGACATGGGAGCCGCATTCGGCAGCGGCGGATCGGGCAGTCTGTTTGGCGCGAGCGGCAGCGCAAACTTTCTTTCACGCACCACTGCGGTGCTCGCAACGGTATTCTTTGTCAGTACGCTGATGCTTGCCTATTTTGGGAATTTGCGTCCGGCCAGTTCCGGCAGCGTACTGGAGAAGGCCGCCGTGACGGCACCCGCAAGCGAAGTGCCAGCTACGGGCGCAGGACTGATCCCATCAAACTCGCCTGCAAGCGCCAATGTGGCTGTTCCAGCTGGATCTGCGCCTGTAGTACCCGGACCCTCCCAGATTCCTTCAAAGTAAGTCCCGTGTCGGCGCAGCTGAAAAATGCCCTGTGCTCACTGAGAATGGCGAATTTTTGGGGGTAAACTCCTGCATTGTCCAGTCTGCGTTTTACCAATGCAATTGGATGAAAATTTTTAGCCGTCGTGGTGAAATTGGTAGACACGCTATCTTGAGGTGGTAGTGGCGAAAGCTTTGCGAGTTCGAGTCTCGCCGACGGCACCATCTTTCAATCTTTGGGGTAACCCGAAAGTCAGAGCCTTGACCCGTCATTAATGATGAATCTCGATCAGTATTTACCTGTTCTGCTTTTTGTTCTGGTTGGAATCGCTGTGGGTGTTTTGCCCCAGGTGCTGGGTTACATCCTGGGCCCGAACCGGCCCGACGCTGCTAAAAATTCGCCCTATGAGTGCGGTTTCGAAGCCTTTGAAGATGCGCGCATGAAATTTGATGTGCGCTACTACTTGGTGGCCATCCTGTTTATTCTGTTCGACCTTGAAATTGCATTCTTGTTTCCCTGGGCCGTAGCCCTCAAGGACATCGGTGCAACGGGGTTCTGGGCGGCAATGGCTTTTTTGAGCATTCTGGTCGTGGGTTTTATCTACGAGTGGAAAAAAGGTGCTCTCGACTGGGAATGATGCGGGAGACATTGCATGGCCATTGAAGGTGTATTCAAAGAAGGTTTCGCCGTTACAAGCTATGACTCGGTAGTGAACTGGGCGAAAACCGGCTCGCTTTGGCCGATGACTTTTGGCTTGGCCTGCTGCGCTGTGGAAATGATGCATGCAGGAGCCGCCCGTTATGACATTGACCGCTTCGGCATGTTGTTCCGCCCCAGCCCGCGCCAGTCTGACTTGATGATTGTTGCGGGTACGCTGTGCAACAAAATGGCGCCTGCCTTGCGCAAGGTCTACGACCAGATGAGTGAGCCGCGTTGGGTGCTGTCCATGGGTTCCTGTGCCAATGGAGGTGGTTATTACCACTACAGCTACTCCGTCGTGCGAGGATGTGACCGTATCGTGCCGGTAGACGTTTATGTGCCTGGTTGCCCGCCTACGGCAGAAGCGCTGTTGTACGGCATCATTCAGCTGCAGCAGAAAATTCGCCGCACCAACACCATTGCGCGAGCTTGAGGCCAACGAATGTCTGACCACACCATCAATCCAGAAGAACTGAAAAATACCGTGCATGCCGCCTTGGGTGACAAGATCAAACGCGTGGATTTGCAACTTGGCGAAGTTACCGTTGTGGTGGATGCCGCGGATTATGTTGACGCTGCCAGGATTCTCCAGCAGTCCCCCGGTTGCCAGTTTGAACAACTCGTTGACCTGTGTGGCGTGGATTACTCAAGCTATCAAGACGGTGTGTACGAAGGCCAGAGGTTTTGCGTCACTTCCCACCTGCTGTCTGTGAGCTTGAACCAGCGATTGCGCTTCAAGGTGTATGCCGTGGATGATGATTTTCCGGTGGTGGATTCCTTGACCGGCGTCTGGAGCTCTGCCAATTGGTTAGAGCGCGAGGCCTTTGATCTGTTCGGCATTATTTTTGAAGGCCACTCAGACTTGCGGCGCATCCTGACTGATTACGGGTTCATCGGACACCCCTTCCGCAAAGATTTCCCGACCAGTGGTCATGTCGAAATGCGTTACGACCCCGAGCAAAAACGCGTGATTTACCAGCCCGTCAGCATTGAGCCGCGCGAGATTACCCCGCGCATCATCCGTGAAGACAACTACGGGGGCATGCACTGAGCGGTTCGCCGCCTGTTTGTTTATGGCAGAAATCAAAAATTACACGCTGAACTTTGGCCCCCAGCACCCGGCTGCGCACGGCGTGCTTCGTCTGGTCCTTGAGCTCGACGGCGAAGTGGTCCAGCGGGCTGACCCGCATATCGGGCTGCTGCATCGCGCAACTGAAAAACTGGCTGAAAGCAAGACCTATATCCAGTCCCTTCCGTATATGGACCGTCTGGACTATGTCTCGATGATGTCCAACGAGCATGCCTACTGTCTGGCCATTGAAAAACTGCTCAAGCTTGATGTGCCTGTTCGTGCCCAGTACATCCGGGTGATGTTCGGTGAGATCACCCGGTTGCTGAATCACTTGATGTGGCTTGGTGCGCACGGCTTTGATTGCGGCGCGATGAACATCCTGATTTATTGTTTCAGGGAGCGCGAGTCCTTGTTTGACATGTACGAGGCTGTCTCGGGTGCCCGCATGCATGCGGCTTATTTCCGTCCTGGTGGTGTTTATCGTGATCTGCCAGATGTGATGCCGCAGTACAAGGCCAACAGAGTCCGCAATGCACGGGCGATTGCTCAACTCAATGAAAACCGTCAGGGTTCCCTGCTTGATTTCATTGACGACTTTTGCACCCGCTTTCCCGGATATGTGGACGAGTATGAAACCTTGCTTACCGACAACCGCATCTGGAAGCAGCGCACAGTGGGTATTGGTGTGGTGTCTCCCGAGCGTGCGCTGAACATGGGTTTTACCGGTGCCATGTTGCGGGGCTCCGGCATTGCCTGGGACCTGCGGAAAAAGCAACCTTACGACGTTTACAGCCAGATGGACTTTGACATTCCAGTGGGGAAAACCGGCGATTGCTACGACCGTTACCTGGTGCGCGTGGAAGAAATGCGCCAATCCAATCGCATCATCAAGCAGTGTGTGGATTGGCTGCGCGCCAATCCTGGTCCGGTTATCACGGATAACCACAAAATTGCCGCACCTTCACGCGAGGGCATGAAGTCGAATATGGAGGACCTGATCCACCACTTCAAGCTGTTCACGGAAGGTTTCCATGTGCCCGAAGGCGAAGCTTATGCCGCGGTTGAACACCCCAAGGGTGAGTTTGGTATCTACATCGTGAGTGATGGTGCCAACAAGCCCTACCGATTGAAAATCCGTGCGCCGGGTTTTGCGCACCTCTCTGGGATGGACGAGATCGCCAAAGGGCACATGATTGCCGATGCAGTGGCGATCATTGGAACCATGGACATTGTGTTTGGAGAGATAGACCGATGATTTCGCAAACCATGCGCTCCCGCTTCGACCGGGAGGTTGCCAAATACCCGACGGACCAGAAGCAGTCTGCCGTGATGGCCTGTCTGTCCATCATCCAGCAGGAATTTGGTTTTGTCAGCGTCCAAAGTGAAAAGGCCGTGGCCGACTATCTGGGCATGCCACCGATTGCTGTGCATGAAGTCACAACCTTCTACAACATGTACAACCAGCATCCCTGCGGCAAGTACAAACTCAATGTCTGCACCAACCTGCCATGCGCACTGCGTGACGGCGGCAAAGCCTTGCAGTATCTGGAGCACAAATTGGGCATCAGGATGGGTGAGACCACGACTGACGGTTTCTTCACCCTGCAGCAAAGTGAATGTCTGGGCGCTTGCGCAGACTCTCCGGTGATGCTGGTCAATGACCGCACCATGTGCAGCAACATGAGCCATGAAAAGCTGGATCAACTGATTGATGGGTTGCGCAACAGCGTGCCTTCTGTAGCAAGCTCGGATTCGCAATGATGCTCGTAGACCAATTCCTTTCTCGGTTCCAGTCTTCGGGTGAGCAAACCTGTTTTCATGGCCGTCACATCAACCCGCAAATTTACGCTGGTCTTGACGGCGTCAACTGGGGTCTCAAGGCCTACGAGGCGCGGGGCGGCTATCTGGCACTCCGGAAAATTCTGGGTAAGGATGGCCAGGAGCCGATGACGCAGGATCAGGTGATTGCCACGGTTAAAGAGTCGTCCTTGCGTGGGCGCGGAGGAGCCGGTTTTCCAACCGGTCTGAAGTGGAGCTTCATGCCACGCCAGTTTCCGGGCCAAAAGTACCTGGTATGCAACTCCGACGAGGGTGAGCCCGGTACTTGCAAAGACCGCGACATTCTTCTTTACAACCCGCATTCCGTGATTGAAGGCATGGCCATTGCTGCCTACGCCATGGGCATCACCGTTGGCTACAACTATATTCATGGCGAAATCTTCAATGCCTACGAGCGTTTTGAAGAAGCTTTGGAAGAGGCCCGGGCAGCTGGACTGCTTGGCAACGCCATTCTGGGCAGCAGTTTTAACTTTCAGCTGCATGCCTCACACGGCTTTGGTGCTTATATTTGCGGTGAAGAGACGGCCTTGCTGGAGTCTCTCGAAGGTAAAAAAGGCCAGCCGCGTTTCAAGCCACCATTCCCGGCCAGCTTTGGTCTCTACGGTAAGCCCACCACCATCAACAATACCGAAACATTTGCGGCGGTTCCCTGGATCATCCGCAACGGCGGACAGGCCTACCTCGAGTGCGGCAAACCCAACAACGGTGGCACAAAAATTTATTCTGTCTCCGGCGATGTGGAGCTCCCTGGTAACTATGAAGTACCGATGGGTACGCCATTTGCCAAGCTGCTGGAAATTGCAGGTGGTGTGCGAAAAGGGCGTCAGCTTAAGGCGGTCATTCCCGGCGGGTCGTCTGCACCCGTTCTGCCTGCCAACATCATGATGGATATCACGATGGACTACGATTCGCTTTCTAAGGCTGGCTCCATGCTGGGTTCCGGCGCGGTGATCGTTTTTGACGACAGCCGCTGCATGGTCAAGTCCCTGCAGCGGCTGAGCTACTTTTACATGCATGAGTCTTGTGGCCAGTGCACACCCTGCCGGGAAGGCACGGGCTGGCTCTCACGCATGGTCGATCGCATAGAGACCGGCCACGGAAAAGCCAGTGATCTGGACCTGCTCAACTCAGTGGCCGACAATATTCAGGGTCGCACCATCTGCGCCCTGGGCGATGCGGCGGCCATGCCAGTGCGCGCCATGATCAAGCATTTCCGCCATGAATTTGAATACCACGTTGAGCACAAGACCTGCATGGTCCCGGCTTACGTCTGAACAATCGTCTTATCGAGCACACAAACATGGTTGAAATCGAACTCGACGGCAAGAAGGTTGACATTCTGGAAGGCAGCATGATCATGCATGCGGCAGAAAAGGCCGGGACCTACATCCCGCATTTCTGCTACCACAAGAAACTCAGCATTGCAGCGAATTGCCGCATGTGTCTGGTCGATGTTGAAAAAGCACCCAAGCCGATGCCGGCCTGCGCGACACCCGTTACACCGGGAATGATTGTCCGTACCAAGAGCGACAAGGCGATACGCGCCCAGAAATCGGTGATGGAGTTTTTGCTTATCAACCACCCCTTGGATTGTCCGATCTGCGATCAGGGTGGTGAGTGCCAGCTGCAGGATCTGGCGGTGGGTTACGGTGGATCGACCTCCCGTTATGAAGAAGAAAAGCGCGTGGTATTCCACAAAGATGTGGGGCCGTTGATCTCGATGGAAGAGATGAGCCGTTGTATTCATTGCACCCGCTGCGTTCGCTTTGGACAAGAAGTGGCTGGCGTGATGGAACTGGGCATGATCCACCGTGGCGAACACTCCGAAATCACCACCGTGCTCAACGATACGGTGGACTCCGAGCTCTCCGGGAACATGATCGACATTTGCCCTGTGGGGGCGCTGACCAGCAAGCCTTTCCGTTACAGCGCCCGGACCTGGGAACTGTCTCGGCGCAAGTCCATCAGCCCGCACGATTCAACCGGTACCAACCTGATCGTACAGGTCAAGAATAACAAGGTCATGCGTGTGGTTCCCCTGGAGAACGAGGCTGTCAATGAGTGCTGGATTGCGGACCGCGACCGTTTTTCCTACGAGGCCTTGAACGGCTCCGAGCGTCTGACTTCTCCCATGATCAAACAGGGTGGCGAGTGGAAAACCGTTGAATGGCAAACTGCTCTGGAGTATGTGGCCAATGGGCTCAAACAGGTCAAAGCGGATCATGGTGCCGCCAGATTGGGTGCTTTGGTCAGTCCTCACAGTACTCTGGAAGAGCTTTATCTTGCTACCTCATTGATGCGCGGTTTGGGCAGCAAAAATCTGGATCACCGCTTGCGACATGCAGAGTTTGGTGCTGAAGCTGGCCCAATGGCCCAAAGGGTTCGATGGCTAGGCCTGCCCATTGCAGGGTTGAGCAACCTGCAGCGTGTGCTGGTGGTTGGCTCCAACTTGCGCAAAGACCACCCGCTTTTTGCCCAACGTGTCCGCCAGGCCGCACGAAACGGTTGTCTGGTCAACACCATCAACTCAGTGGTTGAACTCCCTTCTTCCGACAGTTGGGCAATGCCTGTGGCCAATGCCCTGATGTCTCCGGCAGAACTATGGGTTCAAGCCCTGTCCGATGTGGCGTTTGCTGTGGCGCTTGAAAAAGGCATTTCCGCACCCGCTCACGCGGCTGTCAGTGAGGAGGCACTGGCCATTGCCAAGTCGCTCCTTGGGGGAGATCGAAAAGCGATTTTGTTGGGCAATGCTGCGGCCCACCACGGTCATGCCACAAGTCTTTTAACCCTGGCCAATTGGCTTGCAGAACAAACCGGGGCTACCGTCGGTTACCTGACCGAGGCTGCCAATACGGTTGGCGCGCAGTGGGTAGGCGCACTGCCGCAGTCGGGTGGGATGAATGCCTCTCAGATGCTCAGCGGCGACCTTAAGGCCATGTTGCTCCTCAATACCGAACCCGTGTTTGACAGCAGTGCTGGTGCCGCTTCGGTGACAGCGTTGGATGCAGCCGAGATGGTGGTCACCCTGAGTCCCTTTAAATGCAATCTGGCCTTCAGTGACGTTCTATTGCCAATCGCCCCCTTCACGGAAACCTCGGGTACCTTTGTCAATGCAGAGGGCCGGATTCAAAGTTTTCATGCGGTGGTCAAGCCTCTGGGGGAAACACGACCCGCCTGGAAAGTGCTGCGTGTATTGGCCAATCTGCTGGAGATCCCCGGCTTTGATTTCGATGCGTCGCAGGATGTCCTGCAATCCTTCACCGGGTCCAAGGCAGGTGAGATGACGCATATGCCTGCCGAACTCCTCAGCAATGCCTCGACAGCAAGCATTGATCTGTCAAACGCGGGTGGGCAGCCTTGTGTCGCTGGTATCTATGCCCTGGACTCGATTGTGCGTCGGGCGACTTCCTTGCAACTCACTGCTGATGCGCGTATTCAAACTGCCCCGCAGCCGCTTGGAGTTACTGCATGATTGACGCCATCTACAACGGCGGGTACGGGCTGTTTTCTGCCTACTGGTGGACTGGTTTGGCATGGCCTGTCATCTGGGCACTGCTTAAAATTGTGGCGGTTTTACTTCCTCTGCTGGGTTGTGTGGCCTACCTGACACTTTGGGAGCGCAAGGCCATTGGTTTTACCCAGCTCCGCCATGGACCCAACCGCGTTGGCCCCTTGGGTTTGCTCACACCCATAGCCGATGCGCTCAAGCTGCTGACCAAAGAAATCATTATGCCCACCGCAGCCAGCAAGGGTTTGTTTTTGCTCGGGCCCATCATGACCATCATGCCGGCCCTGGCTGCTTGGGCGGTTATTCCGTTTGGCCCCGAAGTGGCGTTGGCGAACGTCAATGCGGGCTTGCTCTTCCTGATGGCGATTACCTCCTTGGAGGTTTACGGCGTGATTATTGCTGGCTGGGCCTCCAACTCCAAGTATGCATTTTTGGGTGCGATGCGCGCCTCTGCACAGATGGTGAGTTACGAGATCTCGATGGGTTTTTGCCTGGTTGTGGTTCTGATGGTTTCAGCCAGCATGAATATGACAGACATTGTGATGGGTCAAGGGCAGGGCTACTTTGCCGAGATGGGTTTGAATTTCCTGTCCTGGAATTGGTTGCCCCTGTTTCCTGTGTTTGCTGTTTATTTCATTGCGGGCCTGGCCGAGACCAACCGTCACCCGTTTGACGTGGTCGAAGGGGAGTCCGAGATTGTGGCCGGTCACATGGTGGAGTATTCGGGCATGTCGTTCGCCATGTTCTTTTTGGCTGAATACGCCAACATCATCCTTGTTTCAGTCATGTGCGTGCTGATGTTTATGGGCGGCTGGATTTCGCCGGTTGACAG
>JBILKC010000073.1:0-10361 GCA_044376885.1 Hylemonella sp.
CAAGACTCTGAGCCATGGAAAACAGCGTTTGTGCAGGGACTTCACCCACAGCAGTCAGCCACCAGTTCCCCGCTTTGTCAGGGATGCGTCTGGACAAAGCATTGCTCGCCCCTCTTTCAAACAGTCCTTCCTGCGTGTGCCGACTTGAATCAAATGCCTCGATGAAGAGGGATACCGAGGCCAGACCATCAGAAAAAATACACTGTAACGGAGCTGACTGACCCGCAACGGAACCTGCTGCCGTACGGCGGTAGCAGTTCATCGGGCTGAACCCGTCCACTGCAGACCTGATGACCCAGCCTTGCGCTTCGGCGCTTGTTTTAACCATCTCTGGCTTGTCAATTCGATAGCCGTCTGTGTTCGCCATCAACTTGGCCAACTTGCCCATACTCACCGGCGCATCGAGTTGAAGCTCGGAAAAAGCGACCTGCTCGAGAACATAGCCGCTGCCATCAAGGGTCTGGACTTTGACTGCGAGTCCGGTTTTTTTCTCACTCCATATCCGGTACCCAAAGCGAAATTTGTCTCTGGGTGCAATCTCAACGACATCGGAATCAAAGCCTGCGACGCGCTCCACGGATACATGCTGGGCCGTGTAAAGTCCTTCCAAGGTGTTGGCCGAGGACTTGAGCAGGCCGGGGAACATACCCATAGAGTCACGCTGCTCCAGGGTGGCAACCCGGCTTTGCGGGTCCAGCGTGAGAACCTGATGATTGCGCCGGAAAGTCGAGCGAGGTGCACCGGTTAAGGTGTCAACCTGCTCTATCTGCTGCTCACCATCGCAAACATGCCAGATACGCGATGTGGCCATGACCCCGCCCGAAGACACCACAAACGTACCCAGGTAGGCTTTTCTCCGGGATGCCTCATGAATCCGCATCAGCCAGGCTGAAACGCTGCGCTGCGCTGGAGCGTTTGCTTGCGGGGTTTGGGGAGATGGCGCTGGCGAGATGCGGTTAGCTGGGGAAATCTGCGTGTTCTGAAATGGACTCTGCGCCAAGGCCGGCAGGCCGATCACAGCCATCAATCCAGTCACGACCAAAGAGGAGGCAAAAAAGAGTTGCAGCCTCATGATCACCGCACAGTCTTCTCAAACGTGGCATTGCGCAAAAAGCCCGTTGGCATCTGCAGCGCGGAAGTTCCACCAAACTGCTGGTGCTCAGCGAGCAACTGATCGATTCGCGAATCGCGAATCATCACGCCTGCAGGGGTAAGCGCTGTGGTCGATCCGGGGGACGACGGGGCCAGGGCGGGCGTCCATTGCGCCATGGGCCCTGCTGCTAAAGAGCCACCTCCATTGCCAGACAGATTCCAGCCCAAAGAAAGTGACGCAACTACGCTGGCACAAACAGCCATCCAGCGCCAATGACGACTGGGGTCATTGGCGGCGGGCACGGATGCCCGGGTCACAGCTTGAATGGGATCTGCGTCAGATGGCTCCCTGGTTTGCGTAGCCATTCGTTTTCTTAAGCGCAACAAGAATTCTGAAGAAGGGGTGGCGCAGGAGAAAGCCGCTCCTGAGTGCATCACGTCTGCGGTCAGGTGATAAGCGTCCCACTGGGTTCGCGCTTGCTCGCTTTGCTCAAGGAGTTCCAGCGCTTGCAAAAACGCATCGCCTTGCAATTGACCATCTGCCAATGCAGATACCAGTTCGGAATCCGCTTTTGCCTCGAAATGCATGTCAGCTTTCATCATTTTCTACCAGCGTTTGCCCGTCTGATTTTCAAGAAGCGGTTTGACACGCGCTGAGATGGCCTCCCGGGCTCGAAAAATTCTGGACCGGACGGTTCCAATCGGACTGTTCATCACTTCGGATATTTCCTCATAGGTCAAGCCTTCGATTTCACGTAGAACAAGCGCCTGTCTCAGATCCTCGGGCAAGGCTTCAATAGCCAGATTCACAACACCAGCAATCTCTTTGGCCGCCAGAACAGACTCTGGTGTTTCATCAGTTGTTGGTTCACTTCCCCGCCAGTAAGTTTCATCGTTTTCGTCGTTCTGGCGCAAATTAGTTTCCAGGGTCATGGGATCACGCTTTAACTCCAGCAGAAATTTTTTGGCCGTGTTGACCGCGATCCGGTAAAGCCAAGTGTAGAACTGTGCATCGCCACGGTATTGGTGCAATGCACGATAAGCACGGATGAAGGTTTCCTGGGCTATGTCCTCAACCAAGCCGGGGTCGCGAACCATGCGGCCGATGAGTCGCTGAATCCGCCTCTGGTACTTGATGACCAGCAAATCGAAGGCACGCGAATCACCAGCTACGGCTCGCTCAACCAGCATGGCGTCACTGTTGCTGGCACCATCCGGATCAATGTCCATCACTGGTTAGCCCGTATCGATGACAACTTTTCAGCGGGTATAGGCGCGGCATACAAGGCGCGCCTGAAGTCTTTCCACGTCAAAGGCGCACTGGATTTCTCCGCCCAATGCCAGGAATGCTTGCCCAAATCTGATTTGAATTCCAGCAGCAGCATCACCTGAAAATCCAGTCTGACTTCAAGCGCACCCAAAACCAGACCCGGCTGATTGAATTCAGGCTCCCACATCCAGCCTTGTCCATCCCAGCGCAAGTAACCCCTGGGAGACTTCCACCACACAGTTAAAAGCCAGATTGAGGATGCGAGCCAGAGCAAGCAAACCAAAGCGCCAAACCTGCCGGGAGTGTTTGTCTGCGCCCACCACAAACCGGAAAATACAAGGCCAAGGATAGCCAAAAGGACAAGCAAAACGGCGTGATACGGGGAGCGCCCTAACGGAAAACTTACCGAGGGGGCGTAATGCATGCAAGACCCCTGGCCGAGCGTTAAACGCGCTTAAAAACCAGGGTGCCGTTGGTACCCCCAAAACCGAAATTATTTTTTACTGCAATGTCAATCTTCATGTCGCGCGCCGTGTTGACACAGTAATCCAGATCGCATTCTGGATCCTGATTGAAGATGTTGATCGTGGGTGGGCTTTTCTGATGATGCAACGCCATCACGGTAAATACAGACTCGATACCACCTGCGCCACCCAGCAAATGCCCAGTCATGGACTTGGTTGAATTCACCACCACCTTGCGCGCATGGTCGCCAAGTGCTGCCTTGATGGCATTGGTTTCGTTCAGGTCACCTAAGGGGGTGGAAGTTCCGTGCGCGTTAAGGTAATCGACCTCATCGGTATTCGTGCCTGCATTGCGCAGCGCCGAAATCATAGCCCTGCGCGGTCCGTCCATGCTTGGCGCAGTCATGTGACCCGCATCAGCACTCATGCCAAAACCAGCGAGTTCAGCGTAAATCTTCGCACCGCGTGCGCGGGCGTGTTCATATTCTTCCAGCACCATGACACCGGCTCCCTCACCCAAAACAAAGCCATCACGGTCTTTGTCCCAGGGGCGAGAGGCGGTTTTGGGATCGTCGTTACGGGTACTCAATGCGCGCATGGCCGCGAAACCACCTATACCCAGAGGTGAAACAGTGGCTTCAGAGCCGCCTGCCACCATCACATCGGCATCACCGTATTCGATCATGCGGCCGGCCTCACCAATACAGTGCAAGCCAGTGGTACAGGCTGTAACGATGGCGATATTGGGACCTTTGAACCCGAAGCGCATCGAAACATGGCCCGAAATCATGTTGATGATGGAAGCTGGAACGAAAAAAGGTGAAATGCGCCGGGGACCGCGGTTGGTCAGTTCGGTGTGGGTCGCTTCAATCATGGGCAGTCCGCCAATGCCCGATCCAATCACACAGCCGATACGAACGGCCAGATCCTCCCCAAGCGCGTCCCCAACAGGAAGCCCGGAGTCAACAACTGACTGGACAGCCGCAGCAATGCCGTAATGGATAAAACCGTCCATCGTGCGCGCTTCCTTGGCGCTGATATAGGCTTCGAGATCAAAGGATTTGACCTCACCGGCAATCTTGCAAGCGAAATTGGTCGCATCAAACTTGGTAATGAGATCAATGCCGGACTGTCCTGCCAGCAGTGAATCCCAGGCAGCCTGAACCGTGTTGCCGACGGGACTGATGCAACCCAAACCTGTTACGACAACACGACGACGCGTCATGGTTCGATGGGGGGCCAAAAGGCCTCAGGCTTTTTTGTGTGTCGTGGCGTAATCAACGGCGTTTTGAACCGTGGTGATCTTCTCGGCGTCTTCGTCTGGAATCTCAATGCCAAACTCATCTTCCAGCGCCATCACCAGTTCAACTGTGTCCAGTGAGTCTGCACCCAGATCGGCCACAAAGGCTTTTTCGTTGGTGACCTGTGACTCTTCCACACCGAGTTGTTCGGCAATGATTTTTTTGACACGTACTTCTATATCGCTCATGGTTCCCTCAGAGGGTTGTAAATGAATCCGTGATTTTAGCCGGCTTGGAAAGGGTTTCCAGAACCGCTCAGCTGAACGGATAAAACAGCCTGAACTTACATGTACATCCCGCCGTTCACGTGGAGTTCCTGTCCGGTGACATAGGAAGCCTGGGGTGAGGCCAGATAGGCCACTGCATGCGCAATGTCAGACGGCTTGCCAAGATGGCCCAGCGGAATCTGCGACAGCAGGGCTCTTTGCTGCGCTTCGCCAAGCTGAGCCGTCATGTCGGTTTCGATAAAACCCGGCGCAACGCAATTCACCGTGATGTTGCGAGACCCCAGTTCCCGGGCCAATGCGCGGGTCATCCCGGCCACGCCCGCCTTGGCAGCTGCGTAGTTGGCCTGCCCTGGGTTGCCGGAAGCACCCACCACAGAAGTGATGCTGATGATTCGCCCGTAGCGTTGTTTCATCATGGTGCGCATGACCGCCCGGCTCATGCGAAAAACCGCCTTGAGATTGGTGTCCAGCACCGCATCCCACTCGTCGTCTTTCATGCGCATGGCCAGATTGTCTTTGGTGATACCCGCATTGTTGACCAGGACCTGCAAACCGCCGTGTTGTTTGACCAGCAAATCAATCAGGGCTTCACAAGCTGACGCATCATTCACATCGAGCACGCTCCCGGTGCACCCGGGGTGGTGTTTCAGCGTCTCGCTGATTTTGTCTGCGCCCGCCTGCGTGGTTGCTGTGCCCACGACTTTTAAACCGCGCAGGGCCAGCTCATGGGCTATGGCGGCGCCAATACCCCGTGAGGCACCTGTAACCAAGGCCACTTGTCCTTCGAATTTCAATTCACTCATGCCAGCATACCTTTGACTTCCTGCAAACTTGTCGGGTCATAAATGGCAAAGCCGGAAAGATCCGGATCAATCCGCTTGACCATGCCGGCGAGCACCTTGCCCGGACCACACTCGACCAACGTAGTCAGGCCACGCGCCTTGATGGCCTGAACACATTGAACCCAACGCACCGGGCCGAAGGCCTGGCGGTACAAGGCATCACGAATCCGATCCACATCATCCTCCGCGGCCACATCAATGTTGTTGATCAGCGGGATCTGCGGAGCCGACAGCTCTAAGGATTGCAGATAGTCACGCAGCTTTTCGGCAGCAGGACGCATCAGGCTGGAATGAAATGGTGCAGACACCGCCAGCGGCAGGGCGCGCTTGGCCCCATTGGCTTTGAGCAGCTCGCAGGCTTTTTCAACAGCCGCCTTGCTGCCAGCAATCACCGTTTGAGAAGCATCGTTGAAGTTGACCGCCTCAACCACTTCGCCCGATCCAGCTTCGAAAGTGCGGGTGACTTCGTCACAGCCCGAAATAACGCGTGCCGCCTCCATACCCAGTATGGCGGCCATGGCACCTGTTCCTACCGGTACGGCGTCTTGCATGGCCTGGGCACGCAATCGCACCAACGGAGCCGCTTGGGAAAGCGTTAACACACCCGCGGCCACCAAGGCAGAGTACTCCCCCAGGGAATGTCCGGCAACAGCACTGGGGCGAACACCGGTCTGCGACATCCAGGCACGGTAGGCAGCTACACCGGCCACCAGCATCACCGGTTGGGTGTTTGTGGTCAAGGCCAAGGTTTCCTTAGGGCCTAGCCGTATCAGCTCGCCTATATCTTGCCCCAAAGCTTCTGAAGCCTCCTTGACAACCTCAATGACATCAGGGTGATCACCCCAGGCATCGAGCATCCCCACGGCTTGAGAGCCCTGTCCCGGAAAAATAAAAGCAAATGGCTTCATTGGATAAAAAGTAAAACGGGCCCAGGCCCTTTATTTATAGGGCGATAGCGCTACATATTCAGGAGTACAGCACCCCAGGTAAACCCACCGCCGACGCCTTCTAGCATGACCAGATCGCCCGGTTTGACTTTGCCATTGCGTACGGCCCAATCCAGTGCCAGAGGAATTGAGGCAGCCGAGGTGTTGCCATGCTGATCAACGGTCACAATCACCTTGTCCATCGACAGCTTGAGCTTTTTGGCGGTACTTTGCATGATGCGAATATTGGCCTGATGAGGAATCAGCCAGTCGATATCCGCCTCAGACTTGCCAGCTTTTGTCAGAACAGCCTGCGCGGCCTGCTCCAACACCCCAACGGCCAACTTGAAAACAGCCTGGCCATCCATTTTGAGGAGCGGATCCCCACTGGCCTGTCCTGCCGAGACATGACCCGGAACACACAAAATACCCACGTGTTTGCCATCGGCATGGAGATCTGTGGCCAAAATTCCGGGTGTCTCAGAGGCCTCAAGCACCACAGCGCCGGCACCGTCACCAAACAGGACGCAGGTGGTGCGATCCTTGAAATCGAGGATGCGGGAGAAAATCTCAGCGCCCACCACCAGTGCCTTCGATGCAGCGCCGGATTGAATCATGGCATCAGCCACAGTCAAGGCGTACACAAACCCACTGCACACAGCTTGAACGTCAAATGCGGTGCATCCATTGGCACCCAGCTTGTTTTGCAAAATACAGGCGGTAGAAGGAAACACCATGTCCGGGGTGGAAGTGGCCACGATGATCAGATCAATCTGACTGGCTTGAAGCCCGGCCGCACTCAAGGCCTGGTTGCAGGCCTGCAGGGCCAAATCGCTGGCAAAAACATGTTGGTCGGCAAAATGCCGCGCGCGAATACCTGTTCTCTCCACAATCCAGTCGTCGCTGCTCTCCACCCCCGTGGTGGCCAGTTCAGCCACCAGCTCTGCATTGGTCACCCGTCTTGGTGGCAGATAACTACCGGTGCCGATGATTCTGGAATATCTTCTCATTCAAACGATGGGGGACAGGTCAAACAGACGTTTCGGTAGCCACCATGCCCAAGAGCAAGGGTGCTGCATGCGAAATACGGGATTGAACTTGCTCCAAGAGTTGGTTTTGGGCTGCATCATAAGCCCGATTGAGCGCCGTTTCAAATGCCAGCTCATCGGCTGAGCCGTGGCTCTTGAACACCAGGCCACGCAGACCAAGCAAGGCCGCGCCGTTGTAGCGTCTATGGTCTAAACGCTGTTTAAGCGCATTTAGAACAGGATAGGCGAAGATGGCTGCAATTTTTGTGAAAATATTGCGTGAAAACTCCAACCTTAAAAAGCTGGAAATCATCCCGGCCAGGCCTTCACTGGCCTTAAGGGCCACATTGCCGACAAATCCATCACAAACCACAATATCTGTGGTGCCCTTGAAAATATCGTTGCCTTCAACATTGCCAAAGAAATTCAAATCGCCAGACTTGGCAGCAGATCGAAGCAGTTCACTGGCTTTTTTAATCACTTCGCTGCCTTTAATGATCTCTTCACCAATATTGAGCAGCCCGACTGTGGGGTTAGGGTCCCGGTTGAGCACCGACACCAAGGCCGAACCCATGACAGCGAACTGCAACAAATGTTCGGCTGTGCAATCCACGTTGGCACCCAAATCCAGCACCGTGGTGGCCCCGCCTTTGCTGTTGGGCAACTGGGTGGCAATGGCCGGACGATCAATACCTTCGAGGGTTTTGAGCAGATATCGGGCAATTGCCATTAAGGCTCCGGTATTGCCTGCAGATACCGCGGCCTGAGCACTGCCATCCTTGACCTGCTGAATGGCCACGCGCATGGAAGAGTCTTTTTTCCTCCTCAGGGCTATCTCAATGGGGTCATCACTGCCGACCACTTCAGTGCAGCCGATGACTGTAGCCCGGGGATGGGAAAAGCCCTTAAGTTGATCGGGGAGGCCAACCATCAACAACCGGGCCTGTGGGTGATGCTGCAGAAAACTCCGGCAAGCGGCCAAGGTAACTCTGGTTCCATGGTCGCCACCCATGCAATCTACAGCCAGCGTGATCATGGGGACCGAAACGGGGTTAGCCAAAATGCAAAGACATCAAAACAAAGACCCGACGCTACTGCGATGTAGCATCGGGTCCGATGTGGTTAGCAGCCTAATCAGGCTTCAGATTTATTCTTGATCACCTGGCGACCACGGTAAAAGCCGTTTGGGCTGATGTGGTGACGCAGATGGGTCTCACCCGTGGTTGGCTCGACCGCGATGCCGGGCACGTTAAGTGCATTGTGCGAGCGGTGCATGCCGCGCTTGGAAGGGGATTTTTTGTTTTGTTGAACAGCCATGGTCAGCTCCGGATCTCAAAAATTGTGCTTCCCATGAGTCAACTCAGGCAAACACGTAGGTTACTTAATCGGTTTTGAGCAGGTTTACTGGCACCTGCAAAGCCTGCTGATTGTAGCCGAATTGCCCGATTCAGCCCAGTTTGGGATTTTTCAGCTGGCCCAATACCGCAAACGGGTTGACCTCGACACCCGGGCTTGACTCGAAATCAGGGTCCAGGACGGCCATTTTCAGCTTGCCAGGACAGGTCTCGTGCTTGGCAACCACCGGGGACTCCAGCAACAGTTCATCTTCAATCAGTGACTTCAGATCAAAATCGTGGCTGATCACCAGCAAATCCTCTTCAGCCTCATCGTCTTGAGCTTGCGCCTGGTCTTCGTCGGCCACAAAACGGAATGAACGGTTGACGGCAATGCAAATATCAGCGGGTTCGAGGCAGCGCTGACAAATCATGGGGCGACGGGCGTTCACAAGCAGATGAATCCAGGGCTGACCATGTCCGACAGAATCCTTGCGGTACTCGCCAAGCGCTTGCCAATCCACGACTTGATTGGTCACCATCCCTGATGATTCTTCAGTTAAGCGCTCATATTTGGATAGCAGATCCTGTCCCGACAGGGTTGCAGAAGACTTTGCGAAAGCGATCACATCCAGGTGAGACGCATTGAATGGGTCAGACATGGTCACAGTGTAAGAGAATCCGTGCATGACGCCGCTCCATCAACCTGAACACGTTCGCCCACTCGTTTTGGGCTCTACCTCGGCCTACCGGCGGGAGTTGTTAGCCCGCCTTCGTATTCCATTTGAGGTTGTCTCACCGGACGTGGACGAGACACCTCAGCCCCAGGAGACACCCAACAACCTGGCCCGCCGGCTGGCGCTGGAAAAAGCCAGGTCCGTGGCGCTCAGGCACCCGGGTGCCGTGGTGATTGGATCAGACCAAGTGGCTGACTTGGCGGGCCAGGCCCTGGGCAAGCCAGGCAACCATGAACTCGCCGTACGCCAGTTGCAACGGATGCGCGGACACATCGTAATTTTTCAGACGGCTGTGGCGGTCGTGTGTCTTGACACCGGATTTGAAGCGGTCGAACTGGCCAGTGTCAAAGTCAAGTTTCGGGAACTTACAGACACTGAAATCGAATCCTATCTGCATATCGAGCAGCCCTATGACTGTGCAGGGAGCGCCAAAAGCGAAGGGCTGGGCATTGCATTGCTCGAAACCATTGACAGTGACGACCCGACCGCCTTGATCGGCCTGCCTCTGATCCGCACTTGCCGGATGATCCGTTCAGCAGGCATAGAACTGTTTTCCCGCACACGCACACCATGAACACAACATCGCCCTTGGGTCGCTTGCTGCTGGTTCCGGCCCCGCTTGATTTTGGTTGTACCAGCCAAACGCCGCTGCAGGATGTCCTGCCTGAAAAAACGATGCTGGCAGCCGCCAGTTTGCAGCATTGGATCTGTGAAAACGCAAAGTCTGCGCGTGCTTATCTCAAACGCATCAACGAACTCCATCCCTTACCCTGCAACATGCAGGCGCTACAAATTCAGGAGCTACCGCGGGAAGTGCACAAAAAAGGTGATCATCTTGGCGGGTTTGATGCCAAGCCACTGCTGCAGCCCGCGCTGGCCGGGCATGACGTGGGCCTGATCAGCGAAGCCGGGATGCCGGCCATCGCTGACCCGGGTTCCTCAGTGGTACGTGCAGCGCATGATCTGGGCATCACGGTGGTGCCCCTGGTCGGCCCAGTCTCCATCCTGCTGGCCCTGGCTGCCAGCGGGCTCAATGGCCAGAACTTTGCTTTTGTGGGCTATTTGCCTCAGGACAGTGCAGACCGGGCCCAGCGTATCCGTGAACTTGAATCCCTGGCCTTGAAAACTGGGCAAACCCAG
>JBILKC010000334.1:0-3094 GCA_044376885.1 Hylemonella sp.
TCTTTGCAAGGGGTCCTACACTGAACCGCTTGTTTTAACACCTCGGCACATCGTCAAAATGTACCAGCACTGGCAGTGGCCTGCACAAGTCCGTCAGCCGCACATCTTAAAGCCCTTTTACGGTTAGCGCCTCTGGCCCAAGGCTTGCTCAACGCCCCAGTTGGCAAGCTCGTCAGCGCGTTCGTTTCCAGGGTTGCCATCGTGTCCCCGCACCCAGCACCATTCAATGGTGTGGCCGGAGCTCGTCACGATGGTATCGAGCTTTTGCCATAAATCAACGTTCTTCACAGGCTGCTTGGATGCGGTTTTCCAGCCTCGCGCCTTCCAGCCCGGTAGCCACTCAGCGATACCCTTGAGAACATACTGGCTGTCTGCATGCAGCCTGACATGACAAGGACGTTTGAGCGCCAGCAGAGCCTCAATGACGGCAGTCAGTTCCATGCGGTTATTGGTGGTGCCAAGTTCCCCTCCGAAAAGAGTTTTTTCGGTGCCGGAGGACTTCAACAGCACACCCCAGCCCCCTGGCCCGGGGTTACCCTTGCAGGCACCGTCGGTGTAAATTTCAACAGTCATGGTGATCCAGTCGGTTGGCCACGGGAACGGGAGCAGCCGAGCGGTTGCTTACCGGTGTCCAGGCAGGCCCCATCAAGCGCAGACCCTGAACTTTTTTGACAGCCACCAAACAATAAGCCGCACCAAAGATAGGCCACCAGTGCTCACCGAGCTGATCCATCCATGTCAATCTTTTGAGCCATTTCTGGCTACGCACGGCTGGGAGGTAACAACCAAAATGCAGTTGATTGACGTCAAAGCTGAGCAGACGCAGCCAATCACGCAATCGCCAGTGCCCGATGAACTCGCCTGCGTCAGGCAAATACATATTTCCAAACCCGAATCGGCGGTACAAATGGGCCCGGCGCTGGCGCATACCCCACAAACTGGTCGGGTTCAGACCACAGATCACCACACGCCCCTCCGGCACCAACACCCGTTCAACTTCCCTCAATGTGGCGTGAGGATCAGGGCTGAGTTCGAGCGTGTGCGGTAAAACGATCAAGTCCAGACTGGCAGATGCCAGGGGCAACCCAGTCACTTCTGCCAAAAAATCAGAGCCCTGGTCAGACGGATTGCAATTGGCGCGCCAGCGATGGGGCATGCGATTGGCTTGTAAGGCATTGAGATCAGGCATACCCAGTTGCAAGGCATGGTAGCCAAAAATATCGGCGACCACCTCGTCCAGTCGTTCCTGCTCCCAATCCAGCAGATATCGCCCAGGCGGGGTTTTGAACCAGGCATGCAAATCTATAATCTGCTCACTCATGAAATTAGAACCACTTCCGGCGTTTACGGATAACTACATCTGGATCGTGCACGATGGACAAAGCGCCATTGTCGTTGACCCGGGGGATGCCCAACCCGTCTTTGAAGTGATCGGGCGCTTAAATCTCAAGCTCGCCGCAATTCTAGTCACCCACCATCATGCTGACCATATCGGCGGACTGGATGAACTTCGAAATGCCACTGGAGCGGTTGTCTATGGTCCTGCCGGTGAAAACATTCCTGAACCTTTGGTGCGTCTGAGTGCTGGCGATGAAGTCTGCAGTCTGGGGCTTACTTTCAAGGTCATGGACGTCCCAGGTCACACGGCGGGTCATATTGCGTTTTACAGCGCAGACATGGACGGAGCCCCACTGCTTTTTTGTGGTGATACGCTTTTTTCCGGCGGTTGCGGGCGGCTGTTTGAAGGCACTCCGGCACAAATGCTGGCTTCTCTCGACCAGTTTGCTGCATTGCCCGGGAACACCCGTGTATGTTGCACCCACGAATACACATTGAGCAACCTGAAGTTTGCCCTTGCTGTTGAGCCCGAAAACTCTGCGTTGCAGACATACTCGGTTCTTTGCAAAGATAAGCGTGCACATGGCCTGCCTACCCTGCCCTCATCGATAGACGTCGAGCTTCAAATCAATCCATTTCTCCGCTCACGCCAGCCCCAGGTCATTGCCACCATCAAAAATATCGACAGCTCAGCCACAACTGAAGCCGGAGTTTTTGCGGCACTGCGACAGTGGAAAAACGACTTCAGATGAGATTTATTCAACTGGCGTTGACTGGTTGCCTGCTGGTGCTTGGGGGATGCGCTAACACCTTGCTGGTACCGGCAAGTCCAGGTCAAGGGTCAACCCAACATCGGGAATCGTCATCCACGGCGGCCCTTGAGAGTGAAAATAAAACTCCGCCTGTGACGGGGACAAGGCCAGTGCATACGGCAAAGCCTTCATCTGGCGCGATTTACCCGACTTCAGACCTGGCACCGATCACGCCAGCCAGCGCATTGACGCGTGGTTCTGTAAAAGCCTTGTCTGCGCCTGATGACCTGTGGGAAAGAATCCGCCGGGGCTTTGCCATGCCGGATCTCGATTCAGACTTGGTCAGGGATCGGGAGCAGTGGTACAGCTCACGTCCGGATTACATTTTTCGCATGACCGAGCGTTCACGCAAATACCTCTTTCACATTGTTGAAGAACTGGAACGGCGCAACATGCCAACCGAACTGGCATTGCTGCCCTTCATCGAAAGTGCCTTTAACCCTCAAGCGGTTTCGAGTGCAAAGGCTGCTGGCATGTGGCAGTTTATGCCCGCGACAGGCAAGTACTTTGAGCTCAAACAAAACGCCTTTCGTGATGACCGGCGTGATGTATTGGCCTCAACCCGGGCAGCGCTGGATTATCTGCAGAAGCTCTACGGCATGTTTGGAAACTGGCATTTGGCGCTGGCGGCCTATAACTGGGGCGAAGGCAGTGTTGGCAGAGCCATAGAAAAAAATCAGCGCGCAGGCTTGGGCGTGGGTTATCTGGAATTGAACATGCCCATGGAAACCCGCTTTTATGTGCCCAAACTGCAGGCAGTTAAAAACATCGTGGATAGGCCGGATCAATTCAATTCCCGCCTGCCAGTCATACCGAACCACCCCTATTTTGAAACCGTTGCAATCACACGCGACATTGACGTGGCATTGGCGGCCAAACTGGCTGAAGTCCCGCTAGACGACTTCAAAGCCCTCAACCCCTCAGTCAACAAGCCTGTGATCCTG
>JBILKC010000074.1:0-10323 GCA_044376885.1 Hylemonella sp.
CATCGGTACTGGTCCAACGCGGAACACCTTGTTTCGTGAAGTTAGCGTAGCCTTCTAAAGGAAATTGAGTACCAGGCAAGGGCTTCATCTTTGAGATGTCTTTGTTGTAGGAGCCAGGGCCTGCGCCAATTCGAAAGCGCTCAAACGGATTTTCTTTGGTGAGGAAAACGGGCGCTGTTTTGGTGACTTCTGGATACATCGCCCAGCCGGAGCGTCCGCGCTCGGCCGCGTCCGAGTTGTAAACCGTCCAGCCTTGTTTGATGAAGTAATTGAGCCAACCTTCGCCACCATCGGGCTTGGTCTCGTAAGTCACGCCACTTAGGCCACCACCGTGCCACATGAGCAGGGGTAATTTGCCTTTTTCAACGCTAGGCACAAAATATTGCACATACATTTGCTCGACTTGATAGACCCCGTTAGGATCAATTTTGGCGGGTACACCACCAGCAGCAAAAACAACTTCTTTGACCGGAAGTCCAGACAGAGTCACTTCACGCCCACCCACGTGGAACGAGCCCATCTCTTTAATGGAAAGGCTGCTTTGTTGTGTCGCGCAGCCAGATAGAGCCAGCATTGCAACAACAATCGCGGATACAAGTATTTTCATGTGTGTCTCCTATGGATAAGCCAGCTATTCTGCTTTAATTTTTGCGGTGTTCACCACGTTTTTCCAATGCGTCACCTCGCGCTGAACCAGCGCTTTGAGTTGCTCGGGTGTGCCGGGTTCAACTTCAGCGCCTTGATCCTCGATTTTCTTCTCCACGCTTTTGTCGGCCAGAACCAGATTCATTTCACGATTGATGCGCTCAATGATGGCTTTGGGTGTTTTCGCAGGCGCAAACATCGCGTACCACTGGGAGAGGTTGACATTGGCGATGCCTTGCTCAGCCAGGGTAGGAATGTCGGGCATGACGGTTGACCGCTTTTCCCCAGCGATGCCCAATGCCTTGAGTTTCCCCCCTTTGACTTGGGGGAAGGCGGTAAACAGGCTTGGAAACATGTATTGGGTGTTGCCGGCAATGGTGTCGACTATCGCGGGGGCAGAGCCTTTGTAAGGAATGTTCACCACATCCAGTCCGGCTGAGAGTTTGAACAGTTCGCCGGCAATATGCGGCGCAGTGCCATTGCCGGCGGTCGCATAACTGAAGGTGCCGGGTTTGCTTTTAATGAGCTGTACCAGTTCTTTTGCTGACTTGACCGGAACCGAGTTGTTTGCAACCAGTACTGTTGGAGATGCCGCCACCATGCCGATAGCTTCAAAGTCAAGTACCGGATCGTATTTGAGCTTTTGCAGTGCGGGGTTGATGCCGTGCGTGGCGATGTAGCCAAAAATGAGGGTGTAGCCATCGGGTGAGGCGCGCGCGACAAACTCACTGGCAATGGCACCATTGGCACCCGCTTTGTTCTCCACAATGACGGGTTTGCCGAGGCGGACGCTCAAGCCCTGACCCAGAATGCGTGCCATGGCATCGTTGGCACCGCCGGCTGCTGTCGGCACCACGATGGTGATGGATTTTTCTGGCCAGGTTTGCGCCATGGAGGGCGGGCTGATTGAAAAAATTAGTCCGAGAGCAAGTCCGAAAAGCAGGCGTTGAGGTCGACCAGGCGTCATGGCAAGTGTCATCAGAGCTTCCTTGTGCGGGGATGAACGAGCCAATCATCGAGCAGACTAGCGATGTTGTGAAGTGCAATTTTTGCTAGGATTGATGCATGGCACGCATCAATTTTGATTTGCAACAGCTTCAGGCTTTTGTGGCTGTGGCTGAGCAAGGCAGCTTTCGCGCTGCGGCCGAAGCCATCGCACTATCGCCACCGGCGCTGAGCCGCCGCATAGACAAACTGGAAAACATTCTGGGTGCCCGCCTGTTCAACCGAACCACCCGCGATGTTGCTCTGACGGACCTTGGACGTGTCTTTCTTGAGCGTGCCCGTGCTGCCCTAGACGATCTGGAATTGGCCATGCTTGGGATTTCAGACATTGCCGCCACCCGCAGCGGGCGGGTGACCGTGGCTTGTGTGCCCTCGGCGGGAATTCACTTTTTACCTGGTGTTCTGCGTTCATTTTCAGAGAGTTACCCTTTGATCCGGATACGTGTCATGGACGAGGCTTCTGATCGCGTGTTGGCCAGCGTCTTGTCGGGGGAGTCTGATTTTGGAATCGGATTCATGGGCCGTCAGCTTCCCGACATAGACTTTGAGCCAATACACAAAGACCCTTTCGTGCTGGCAATGCCTGTCAAGCACGCACTGGCAGCCCGTCAATCGGTGGATTGGTCACAACTGGAGATGCAGCCCCTGATTACTGTTGCTCGCACAAGCGGCAACAGGCAACTGATCGATGACGCGTTGGCAAAGGCCGGGATCAATCCGCTTTACCGCTTTGAAGTCAGTCACATTGCAACCCTGCTGGCGATGGTGCAGGCGGGCCTGGGCTTGGCCGCTGTTCCCCGGATGGCGATTGCGTCAGAACATCCCCTGATTTGCGGTGTGGTGTTGCGCAAGCCCGCCATCTCCAGGGTTATAGGCCTTGCCATCAGACGGGGTTCTGGTCTGCGACCTCCTGCCAAAATTTTCCACGCACATTTGCGGATGGCGCTTAAACAGCAGAATTAAGTCTGGCAAAGTAAAGTCGATGGTTGGAGTTTGCGCCAATCGAAAGACTTACAAAGCCTCTAAACTCCCAGCATGTTCACAACCCACTTTTGATTCGAAAGTCCATGATGAAGTCCATACAGTCCAAGTCACCTTCACGCAGGAAAGTCCTTCAGACCGCTGCAATTTCCGCCGCATCGGTGGCTGTACCGGCGCTTTTGGCACAGCCCGCCTGGCCGGCCAAACCTATCCGTTTTATCGTCCCCTTTGCTCCTGGTGGCACATCCGAGGTGGTGGCCCGTTCTGTCGCTGCGGAGATGACCAAACAGATGGGGCAAACCGTGTTCGTTGAAAACAAGCCGGGTGCCGGTGGCACCATCGCCATGTCTGAAGCGGCCAAAGCGCCTGCGGATGGTTACACCATGATCCTCACCCACGTTGGCACGCTGGCGGTTAACCCCTATATGCTGACCAACCAGCCCTATGACGTCAACAAGGATTTCCTTCCGGTTACCCTGCTTGCCAAGGTACCCAATGTGTTCGTGATTCATCCGGATGTGCCGGCCAATAATTTTCAGGAGTTTGTGGCCTATGTCAAAAAGAATCCGGGCCGTTTGAACTACGGTTCTGCGGGCAACGCCAGTGCTGGCCATCTGGCCATGGAATACCTCAAGCTGGTGACCGGCATGTTCATCACGCACATTCCTTACCGGGGTACGGGCCCGCAGTTGACCGACCTGCTGGCAGGTCGAACCCAAGCTTCATCTGCCGGCATGCCCGCTTTGGGTGCCCATATCCGCGCTGGCAAGCTGCGCGCCATTGCAGTGGGGACACAGCAGCGCATTGCTGCCTTGCCGGATGTGCCGACAGTGGCCGAGATGGGCTTCAAGAACTTTGAAACCTCCCAGTGGTATGGCGTGCACGTGCCTGCTGGAACACCGCCCGAAATCGTCAGGCGGATTCAGGAGGAGGCACTCAAGGCTTTGAAGTCTTCGGCAGTCACGGAGCGCTTTGCCACAGACAATGCAGTTGGCGGTGGTGGCCCTTCAGCAGATTACGCCCGATTCATTGCGGGCGAGCAAAAAATCTGGAGCGATATCGTCAAGCGTGCCGGAATTAAAGCGGACTGAAACTCATCCCTTACAAGAACAATTCAAATTTAAGGCGCTGGGATGGTTGATGTGCTGGTAATCGGGGGTGGCAACGCGGCTTTGTGCGCAGCCCTCATGGCCGCTGAGGCGGGTGCCCGCGTGAAACTGCTCGAAGCTGCACCGAGAGAGTGGCGTGGGGGTAACTCCATCCACACCCGAAATCTGCGGTGCATGCACGATGTGCCCCAGGACGTGCTCGAAGCGGCTTATCCGGAAGAAGAGTTCTGGCAAGACCTGCTCAAAGTCACAGGTGGGCTCACCGATGAGAAACTGGCGCGTCTGGTCATTCGCGCCTCCAGCAACTGCCGGCCTTGGATGGTCAGGCATGGCGTGCGTTTTCAGCCCTCGCTTTCGGGCGCTTTGCACACGGCGCGAACCAATGCTTTTTTTATGGGGGGCGGCAAAGCGCTGGTGAATGCCTTTTACCGCAGTGCCCAACGCCTGGGTGTTGAAATTCACTATGAAGCCCCCGTCGAGCGCATTGAGCTCAAGGAAGGGCGCTTTGTGGCGGCGCATGCCCGCATCAAGCAGTCCGATGGGCAGTTCACGCATGAACGCATCGAGGCCAAAACCTGCGTTCTGGCTGCGGGTGGCTTCGAGTCCAATCGCGAGTGGCTGCGGGAGGCCTGGGGACAAAACGCTGCGGGCGAATGGACGGCCGATAATTTTTTAATCCGGGGCACGCGTTTCAATACGGGTGTGCTTCTGAAGCAACTGCTGGAGGCTGGCGCAGACGCCATTGGCGACGCGACGCAAGCCCACATGGTGGCGATTGACGCGCGCGCACCCTTATACGACGGTGGTATTTGCACGCGCATAGATTGCGTGTCGCTGGGCGTGGTGGTGAACCGTGAGGCCCGGCGGTTTTATGACGAGGGCGAAGATTTCTGGCCCAAGCGCTATGCCATCTGGGGACGCCTGGTGGCCCAGCAGCCCGGTCAAATTGCGTATTCGATCATTGATGCCAAAGCCATCGGGCGCTTCATGCCGCCGGTGTTTGAGGGTGAGAAAGCCAATACGCTGGAAGAGCTCGCGGCCAAGCTTCAACTCGATGTGACCACCTTCATGAAAACAGTGAATGATTACAACGCCGCTTGCCGTGTTGGTACCTTTGACCATACGGTCCTGGACGATTGCCACACCCAGGATGTGCAGCCCGCCAAAACGCATTGGGCGCGTCCCATCGATACAGCGCCGTTTTACGGCTATGCCGTCAAGCCGGGCATTACCTTTACCTATCTTGGCTTGAAGACCGATGAGACTGCCGCCGTCAAGTTTGGTGGTGTATCAAGTGACAACCTGTTCGTGGCGGGTGAAATGATGGCCGGCAATGTGCTTGGCAAGGGTTACACCGCTGGCGTTGGCATGTCAATTGGTATTGCTTTTGGCCGCATAGCCGGCACGCAAGCAGCACAGTCAGCTATGAATATTAGAGCAAAGAGCAATTCTGAATTATCCGGTACAGAGCATGAATGCGCTTGAGACTTTGGCCCGGGAGGCACGTGAACTGGCCAGCGGCGTAGCACCACGCCTGGCTTTAACAGGCCCTGAGGCAGAGGTGGCGCGGCAGATGCACATCTGCAATGCCTGCAGATACTGTGAGGGATTTTGCGGGGTCTTTCCCGCCATGACGCGAAGGCTTGAGTTCGGCAAGGCCGACGTGCATTTTCTTGCCAATCTGTGCCACAACTGTGGCGCCTGTCTGCACGCCTGCCAGTATGCGCCACCGCATGAGTTCGCAGTGAATGTGCCGCAGGCCATGGCCAAGGTTCGGGTGCTCACCTACGCCGATTACGCCTGGCCGCCGCAAATGGGTGTGCTCTATAAAAACAACGGCTTGGCCTTGGTGCTGGCGCTGGCGTTGGGTCTGACACTTTTTCTGGTGCTGGCCATCGCCAGACAAGGCAGCTTGTTCCGGGTGGTTGATCACGGTGGTTTTTATGCCATCTTTCCCCATAACCTGATGGTGTCTTTGTTTGCACCGGTGTTCTTGTTTGCCTTGCTCGCCTTGAGTCTGGGTGTTCGTCGATTCTGGGGGAGTGTTTCTGGGGTTGCCGGTCATCCAGATGCAACGATCTCGGGCGTGGCGGCTCGGGAAGCTACAGCCCATGCCCTGAGTTTGAAATACCTGGACGGTGGGCATGGCGAGGGTTGCCACAACGACGACGATGCCTGGACCCAGGCGCGCCGGCACTTCCATCACGCCACGTTCTATGGCTTTATGTTGTGTTTTGCCGCAACCAGTGTTGCCACGATCTACCACTATGTTTTTGGCTGGCAGGCCCCGTATGACCTGCCGAGTTTGCCCAAGCTGTTGGGTGTGGCGGGAGGGCTGGGGCTGGTGGTTGGAACCGCCGGATTGTTCTGGCTGAAATTAAAACGTCATCCGTTACATGGTGACTCAGACCAGAAACCAATGGATTTTGGCTTCATGGCCCTGCTTTTTCTCACAAGCTTGACCGGCCTGGCTCTGTGGCTGGCGCGAAGCACTCCGGCTTTGCCGGTATTGCTGGCCAGTCACCTGGGGGTGGTGATGGCGCTTTTTCTGACCCTGCCGTACAGCAAATTTGCACACGGGGTTTTTCGCGGTGCAGCCTTGCTGAAATGGTCGATCGAAAAGCGTCAGCCAAGCCGACTCGCGATGGGTGATGATTGAGCGACTCTGAAAACCAGTCCTGAAGCTACTGAACATGACAACCCAAGTTAACAACACTTCTGAAGTGCCAACATCGGGACACCTTCACATTCAATCCATGAAGGAGCATTGCTCGGTTGCCGAGTGGCAGGCCCGCATTGATCTGGCTGCCTGCTACCGGCTGGTCGATCTGTATGGAATGTCAGACATGATGGCCAACCACATCTCGGCGCGTGTTCCGGATCAGGATGGCGCTTTTTTGATCAATGCTTACGGCATGATGTACGAAGAAATCACAGCATCCAGCCTGATCAAGATTGACCACCACGGTAATATCTTGTCCAAACCCGACTTTGGTGATTTGGATTACGGCGTCAACAAGGCCGGTTATGTAATCCACAGCGCGGTGCATGAAGCCCGCCCGGAAGTGGCTTGCGTGATCCACACCCACAGCTGGGCATCGATGGCCGTGTCGGCACTTGCGTGTGGTTTGTTACCGATCACGCAAACCGCGATGCGGTTTTTGAAGGTGGGATATCACGATTACCAGGGCGTGGTGCTTGACACCGAGGAGCAGGAGTCGCTGGTACGCGACCTGGGCTCCGGTGAGGCCCTGATATTGCGTAACCATGGCGCTTTGGTGGTGGGCCGCAGTATCGGCGAGGCTTTCAACTGGATGCACCGCATCGAGCTGTCCTGCCAGTCCCAGCTGGCCGCCATGGCTTGCAATACACCTTTCGCGCAGGTGGCCCAACCCGTTTTGGAAGAAACATGGAAGAACTACCAGCCAACCACCCGTCGACCCTATGGATTGATGGAGTGGCCGGCCTTGCTGCGCAAGCTGGACCGGATCGACCCGAGTTATAAAACCTGATCGAATTTTCAAGACTAAGGCAAGCCACTATGCAGCGCTCATTTTCAAGTATTCTGGCTTCGGCCTTGTTTCTACTGGGCCTTGGATTGGGGTGTCACGCTCACGCGCAAACAGCCGCTTACCCGAACAAGCCCGTCAAAGTGGTTGTTGCCTTTACAGCTGGCGGGACCACAGATATCCTGGCACGTAACGTGGCGCAGCAGTTGACAGAAAAGCTCAAGCAGCCGTTTGTGGTTGACAACAAGCCAGGTGCTGGCGGTAACCTGGGAACCGAACTGGTGGTTCGTTCCGTACCGGACGGTTACACACTGATTGTCAACTCGGTGGGGCCGGTGGCGGTTAACCCCAGCCTCTACAGCAAACTTCCGTACAACCCGTTAATCGATCTGATCCCCATGGTGCAGATTGCGGATGTGCCCAACGTGCTGGTTGTACATCCGTCGCTGCCTGTCAAGAGCATGGAAGAGTTTGTAGCCTATGCCAAGGCCAACCCGGGCAAGTTGAACTATGGTTCCACCGGTATTGGTACTTCCTCGCACCTGTCGAGCTTCATGCTGGCCAAGCGCGTTGGTTTTGAAGCGGTTCACATCCCTTACAAAGGTGCCGACGCCCTGAAGGACTTGCTGGCTGGGCGTATTCAGTTCATGTTTGCCACGTTGCCTTCGGTGATGACGCAAATCACTGCTGACAAATTACGGCCCATCGCGGTCAGCAGCCTCAAGCGATCTCGGGCAATGCCGGCGGTGCCCACGGTGGCCGAAAAAGGCTTTACAGGATTTGAGGCCGGCTCCTGGTTCGGCTTTTTTGCGCCCAAGGGAACGCCGGATGCGGTGATCCAGGCCGTCAACAAAGCGGTCAATGAAATCATTGAAGTCCCCGCCATGGAGCAACAAATGATTGCCCAGGGCGCAGATCCGGCTGGCGGCACTTCGGCGCAGTTTGGGCAGTTTGTGCAGCGTGAATTCGAAAAATGGCGGGTGATCGTTCGTGAGTCCGGTGCAACGCCAGAGTAGTGTCTCCCTCGCTGCCTGCGCATTCTGTGACGACCGTTCGTATTCTTCTTTCCGGGCTTGCGATGGAGTCCCTGCAAGCAGATATAGGGCGCGTCATGGGATCGCGCTCTTTTGAGCTGGTGAGCATGGAGTCTGCCGTCCTGCATCGACGCCAGGATATCGACATTGCATTGATTACCCGTGATGTCACCGGTTTGTCTACCAAGCACGAGCTTGCTCCCGCCTTGCAGGCTTGTTACGACGTGCTCAGCCATTGCCGGCATCTGCAGTGGATTCACATCCATTCTGCCGGTGCTGACCGGCCGATTTATGTCGAGCTGCGCCAGCGCGGGGTGGTTGTGACAACCTCATCAGGCACCAATGCCGAGGTAGTGACACAGACAGCCCTGGCTGGATTGTTGTCTCTGGCCCGGGGGTTTCCGCGTTTGTTGGCAGCGCAGCGCAACCACACTTGGGCACCGCTGATCAAGACCGGTCTGCCCAAAGACCTGACTGGGCAGACCGCAGTGGTCGTCGGCTGGGGGCCAATCGGCCAGAAGATCAGCCTGGTGCTTCATGCCTTGGGCGTGAAGGTGATTGCCGTGCGGCGCAGTTGTATCCCCTCACCGCCGGCCATAGAGACAGTAGCCTATGAGAACCTGATGACGGTCTTGCCGCGTACCGACTGGTTACTTTTGGCTTGTCCACTCTCGACGCAAACGCGAGGATTGGTGAGCGCGGCTGCATTTGACTGTATGCCCTCAGGCGCACAGCTGGTCAATGTGGCCAGAGGCGAAGTGGTTGACGAAGCCGCGTTGATCAGCGCCCTGCAATCCGGACGTTTGGCGGGCGCCTACCTGGATGTGTTTGCTCACGAGCCGCTGGCCCCGGAATCCCCCTTGTGGGATATGCCCAATGTCATCGTGACGCCGCACAGCGCAGGCTTCTCGGATGGAAATGCAAAGCGGGTGGTGCAACTCTTTCTTGACAACCTGGGGCGTTGGCTCAAAAGGGAAGCGCTGTTTCCCCAGGCGACCTGAGCCCTGGCCAAGAAAATCAGAGACCTGAAACGCTTGCATCGGTTCGAACAGTGTCAAGCGGTAAGCGTTTGCCAGCGAGATAGTCTTCCATGCATTGCATCAGCAGGGGGCTGCGGTGTAAGTGGGCGCTAGCACGGATCTCGTCAGGTGACATCCAAAGGGTGCGAACAATGCCTGTGTCGAGTGGGCGACCCGGCACTTGCGCGCCCAACTCACCACAAAAAGCAAAACGCAGATAGGTGATGTCTTGTTGCGCACGCGCAAACCGGTTGAGGTAAATACCGACCAGCGCGGTGGGCTCAAACAGATGGGCTGTTTCTTCCAGAGCCTCCCTGGCACAGCCTTGAGCCGGTGATTCGCCAGGATCCAGATGCCCGGCCGGGTTGTTCAGCCGCAGGCCTTCCGGGGTTTCTTCTTCAACAAGCAAAAAAAGCCCGTCCCGCTCGATAACGGCAGCTACTGTGACACTGGGTTTCCAACGTGTTTGCATTCGGGAATTATCCCCGGGACGGCTGCTGCGAGGCCGAAAACATCGATAAATTCAGTTAAGCTAGCCCACTTTGTGGTCGGTGCAGCGCTTTCTGAGGAAGATCGATTGCAGTCACAACCGAATTTTTAAGTCGAGGAGTTGCGTTATGCAAGCTGAACTATCTACGAAGGCGGTCTTGGAAGATGCGTCGAATACCGACGCCCCAAAATTGTCGCAATGTATTGGTGTCCCGCGCGAAATTTTTCTAGGCGAAAAGCGTGTAGCTACCGTTCCCGAAGCTGTTGAAAAGCTCATCAAGCTGGGTTTCAGGGTTGCCGTCGAATCCGGCGCGGGAGCGGCTGCCAACGTGAGCGATGAAGACTACACAACTTCAGGCGCGACGATCATCAAGACAGCCGAAGAATTGTGGGCTTCATCAGATATCGTTTTCAAAGTGCGCGCGCCAAGTGCTGATGAGGTCAACCTCATGCGCGAGGGTGGCACGTTGGTGAGCTTTATCTGGCCGGCACAAAATCCGGAACTGATGCAACAGCTTGCAGCCAGAAAGGC
>JBILKC010000335.1:0-3077 GCA_044376885.1 Hylemonella sp.
GTGAGAACCTGGTTGGCAAAACGTCTATCCATGATCGAACTTTCTAATAAATCAGTACCAATTAACGCAAAACCTGAGGGTCGTGATGACGTAATTGAACTCAACGCAAGAGAATTACCTGGGGCTGCTCTGCATATCGGGATCCGGCTCATCCGGCGGTTCGCCATCAAAAACCGCATTGCGTCGGCGTTGCAGAAACCCATCACGCACAAAAGTGTAATTGTCAAGCGCAGCTTCATCAACCAGATCGCCGGCTTTGAGCAAGCTGGCACGAATTTGCACTATCCGCGTAACCAACAGTGTATTGCGAACAGGAATATTGTCGGTCTGGGACACGATATTGCCCCGGAACTCAACCGGCAGCGCAACGCTGTCACGCATTGTGGACGGGCCCAACAAGGGAAGAACGACGTAAGGGCCAGGTCCAACCCCCCAGTAGCCAAGGGTTTGCCCGAAATCTTCGGAATGTCTGCGGATTTTCATTTCTGATGCCACATCAAGAACGCCCCCAAGCCCGAAAAACGTGTTCACAGCAACCCGAAAGAAGCTGTCAGCCGAAGCCTCACCTTTGAGCTGAAGTACGTTGTTCACAAACGACCAGGCATCTTCCAGGTTATTGAAGAAATTGGTTACGCCACGACGCACCAGGGCAGGCACTACATCTTTGTAAGTGCTGGCTACAGGCTTGAGTACGTTGCGGTCCACCGTATCATTGAACTTGTAGACGCCGCGGTTGAAAGGCTCAAGTGGGTCTTTCGGGTTGGCGTTCGGACCAGTCGCGCAAGCCGACATCAGGCAGGCCATGAGTACCACAAACAGCCTCAAAAACGGATTGGAAAGCCTCACTTTGGGTCCTTGTCAGTCGCAGTCTTGCTGTCAGCTGCCTTGCTGTACAAAAACTGGCTGATCAGATTTTCCAGCACTACGGCCGACTGTGTGCTGACGATCTTGTCACCTGCCGCCAGATTTTTCTCTTCAGCACCGGCCTCGATACCGATGTATTGCTCACCGAGCAGGCCGCTGGTGAGGATTTTCAAGGAGCTGTCCTTGGGGAACGCAAATCTGGACTCCAGGGTCAGCGTGGCAATTGCCTGAAATGTTTTGTCGTCAAAGCTTATGGACTCAACCCGGCCCACGACCACGCCCGAGCTTTTCACGGCGGCCTTGGGCTTGAGCCCGCCGATATTGTCAAACTTGGCCGTGACCCGGTACACCGACTGGAAATTCAGACTCAGCAGGTTGGCCGACTGCAGCGCCAAAAACAAAATGGCCGCCCCACCTAGCAGAACAAAAAGGCCGACCCATATATCAATGCTTGAACGTTGCATATCTTTCTTCCAAATACTTTTTTATTTCAAATGCTTTTATCTCAAATACTGAACATCAACGCTGTAAGTACAAAGTCTAGCGCCAGCACCGCCAGTGAGGCAACCACCACCGTCCGGGTGGTCGCCCGAGACACGCCTTCGGGCGTGGCTTGTGCCTCAAAGCCCTGGTAAAGGGCCACAAACGTGACCGTGAAGCCAAATACCACGCTCTTGACCACGCCGTTGCCCACATCCTTCCAGACATCCACGCCGCCCTGCATCTGGCTCCAGAAGGAGCCGGCATCAAGTCCGATCATGAGAACTCCCACGACCCAGCCGCCAATCACGCCTACGGCGCTGAACACCCCGGCCAGCAGAGGCATGGTGATTACACCGGCCCAAAAGCGTGGCCCCAGTATGCGTTGGACCGGGTCTACGGCCATCATCTCCATGGCGCTGAGTTGCTCACCGGCCTTCATCAGGCCGATTTCGGCGGTGAGCGATGTCCCAGCCCGCCCGGCAAACAACAAGGCAGACACCACAGGTCCGAGTTCGCGCACCAGGCTCAGGGTCACCAGAAGGCCTAAGGCCTCGGACGAACCATAGCGCTGCAAAGTGTAGTAGCCCTGCAGGCCCAGCACAAAGCCAACGAACAAGCCTGATACACCAATGATGGCCAAAGAGTAATTGCCCAGGAAATGAATCTGGTCACGCACCAGACCAAAGCGCCGCATGACTGAAGGGAAAATCAACACCAGACGCACAAAAAAACGGGCGGCATGGCCTAAATCCGCCAAGCCCCGGCGGGTGGCCAAACCCAACCGTCCAACAAACAATAGGCTCATGACCGGCCACCTCCTGAAACAGCGGATTCAGGACCAAAGTCAGCACCAACATCCGGCGCAGGGTAGTGAAACCGAACCGGTCCATCCGGCAGCGCATTGACAAACTGATTAACTAAAGGGTCGATACTGTGGCGAACTTCTTCAGGTGTCCCCTGGGCGGCTACGCGTCCGTTGGCCAGAATAATGACCTTGTCGGCAATCGCGAAGGTCTCTTCCAGATCGTGGGTAACAATGATGCTGGTCAAGCCCAGCGCCTTGTTGAGGTCGCGGATCAGACGGGCTGCGGTACCCAGGGAGATCGGATCCAAACCGGCGAAGGGCTCGTCGTACATGACCAGTTCAGGGTCCAGAGCAATGGCCCTTGCCAGCGCTACCCTGCGCGCCATGCCGCCCGAGACCTCACTGGGCATCAAGTTGCGGGCACCACGCAGGCCCACCGCATTGAGTTTCATCAGGACGATGTCGCGGATCATCGCGGGAGATAAATCGGTATGTTCGCGCAAGGGAAAGGCCACATTGTCAAACACGCTCAGGTCGGTAAACAAAGCCCCAAACTGAAACAGCATGCCCATGCGCCTGCGGGCGGCATAGAGCTCGACAGCATCCATGCGGGTCACATCCTGGCCATCAAACAGGACTTCGCCGCTCTGGGCGCGGTTCTGACCTCCGATCAGCCTCAAAATAGTTGTCTTGCCACCGCCTGAGGCGCCCATCAGCGCCGTTACCTTCCCACGTGGAATGGTGAGTGAAACATCATCAAGAATGACGCGTTCACCATAACCGAAGGTCAGGCGATGCAGTTCAACAAGAGAATCAGAAGGGGTTGGGTCCATAAAACACAAAAGCCGGGGTTTGTCCGGCTTGTGCATCATAAGGGATCAAGTCTTTGAAAAATTTTCGTGACCTGTGAAAAGACACCCACAAC
>JBILKC010000336.1:0-3070 GCA_044376885.1 Hylemonella sp.
ACCGCGGCTGAACTGCGCGGTTTTTGCGATGCCTACCCCATGCGCATGGCACGGGATGCCGCCAACACCCTGGCCTATCTGTGTACATCCCCCTACGATGTGCGCCTGGCCCAAGAGCGGTTTCCCAAGATTCATTTTCATCCGCTGCGCGAGCATGCAGGGCTGGCGCTGCAAAGCGCAGGCTAAATTTTCACAAGCCGAATCAAGGTATGTTGGCGTTAAGCGACTGGCCAATTGATGCACGACGTCGCATCCAGGGCGTACTCACCGATATTGACGACACGCTCACCACCCATGGTGCCATCACGCCGGACGCCCTGGCCGCACTGGCCAATTTGAAATCTGCCGGATTGAAAGTGGTGGCGATTACCGGACGCCCGATAGGCTGGTGCGAACGCTTCATGACAGGCCCCACGCCCTGGCCCGTGGATACCATGGTGGCTGAAAACGGCGCTGTGGCCTGGGTGCGTCAGCCGGCCACCGGGCATATTGATCAAAAGTCCGAAAAGCCAATACCAGACAAGGCTTATACGCTATCAAAAATATACCAACAGACACTTGATACGCGTTTGGCCAACCAAAGTCGCATGTTGGAAGTTGCCAAGCAGATTGTTCAAAACGTGACGGGTGCCCAGGTGACGCGAGACAGTGGGGGGCGAGAAACCGACCTGGCCATTGACCATGCTGAATTCACACAGCTGCCCGCCTCGGCGATTCAAGCCGTGCTGGACATCATGCGAGCAGCGGGCATGCAGACCACGGTCAGCAGTATTCACATTCATGGCTGTTTTGGCCATTTCAACAAATGGCGGGGCGCAAAATGGATTGTTCGTGCGCTGTTTGGACAGGATCTGTCCGCTGACATTGACCATTGGGCCTTTGTGGGCGACTCTGGCAACGATGAGAGCCTGTTTGAAAACTTGACACATACCGTGGGCGTTGCCAATATCCGTCAGGTGGCAGCCACCCTGAAGTACCTGCCACGTTACGTCACCCAGAGCGAAAAGGGGGCCGGTTTTGCCGAAGTGGCCGGTGCTTTGCTAGAACCACGCCAACCATAAGCCAAGGGAATCAAGATGCTGTTTTCTGTAGATCCGAGCACGGTCTCGCATGGCATCCAGCTGGCGGTTGCGCCGGTTTTTTTGTTGACGGCGGTGGCCGCGATGATCGGTGCTGTGGCCGGTCGCCTGGCCCGGATTGTGGACCGTGCCAGGCAACTGGAAGACAAGCTGGAAGCTGCAGAACCCAGCCAAACCCTGCCCAAAGAGCACTTTGAACTGTTACGCCTGCGCCAACGCGGCAAGCTTGCCAATGGCTGTATCGGCTTGCTGACCTTGTGTGCCATTTTGATTGGCTTGACCATCATGGCGCTGTTTCTGGGCGAAACCACCGAGCTTGATTTTTATCGCATCGCCATTTATTGCTTTTTGGCCGGGGTCACGAGTTTTCTATTGGCCCTGATCTGCTTTTTGACAGAAACCCTGATGGCCACCCACATTCTTAAATTTGGACAACAGAAATAATTATTGGGCTTTGGCCAGGCCCAACTTTTCTACCAAGGCCTTCTCCCGGGTAAACGTGTCCTGGGCAAATTTGGAGTAAGCGGCGCTGCTCATGTACATGGGAACCATGTCGTAGCGGGCCAGCGCGGTTTTGTAACTTTCCTGCTCCATGGCTTTCTTGAATGCATCGTGCAAGGCCTTGACCACAGGCTGCGGGGTATCCCGGGGCGCACCAATGCCAAAGGGTGAGTTCTGCACCAGATCAAGCCCCAATTCTTTGAGCGTGGGGGCATCGGGAAACTTGGCCAGACGCTCGGCTCCCCAGGTATTGAGCACCTTGAGCTTGCCAGACTCGACCAGGGGCGCAAAGCCGGTGGAATCGGCAGCCGCCATGATGTGACCGCCCACAATGGCCTGGGCCAGGTCGGCACTGCCTTTGTAGGGAATATGTTGCAGCTCGATGCCGAGTTTTTGGGCAATCAGTTCCATGGTGAGGTGCGGGCTGGTCAGTGTGCCGGTGGAGCCATAGCTCAGCTTGCCCGGGTTGGCCTTGGCCCAGCCGACAAAGTGTGTCCAGGTTTTCAGGGCGGAATCGGCAGGCACCACCAGGCCAAAGGCATAACCCGTGACGTTGAGCACATAGGCAATGTCTTTGATCGGGTCCCAGGTGAGTTTGGTGGTGTAGGGCAATCTGAAAACGCCCAGGGGGATTTGCGCCAGGGTATAGCCATCGGGGGCAGAGGTTTGCAGCGTTTGTGCCGGCAAAGTACCGCCAGCACCCGGTTTGTTTTCCACAATCACGGGCTGGCCCAGAATTCTGGAGGCGTTGTCAGCCAGTGAGCGCATGGTGATGTCGGTCGGGCCACCGGCGGGAAATGCAATGATCAGCTTGATGGGCCGGGCGGGAAAAGTCTGGGCTGATGCGGTAAACGCGGGTGCCACGAGGGAGGCACCGGCCAGTTGGACAAGTTGACGACGTTTCATGGTTTTCGCTCCTGAATCAATAGCAATAAAAATAGATTAGATAAGGGCTGACGGCTAAAAACAATCCATGTTTTCCCTTGGTTCACCCTCTGGTCATGCGTTGGCTGGGGCTCTTGATCGCTCACGTTCAATGCCAACCTTGCGGCATGGCGGCTTAGCGGTTGAGCACCCCCGCCAACGCCAGGCCGGTATGTGTACCCAGTTTGACCACCGCCTCCGGTGTAGCAGCTGCCACCACCTGCCCGCCCGCTTTGCCGCCGTCCGGCCCCAGGTCGATCACCCAGTCGGCTTCGGCAATCACATCGAGATCGTGCTCAATCACCACCACGCTGTGGCCACCATTGACCAGGCGGTGTAGTACATGAATGAGCTTCTCCACATCGGCCATGTGCAAACCCACCGTAGGCTCGTCCAACACATAAAGGGTGTGCGGTGCTTTCTGGCCACGCCGGGTAATATCATCACGCACCTTGGAGAGCTCGGTCACAAGCTTGATGCGCTGCGCCTCGCCACCACTCAGTGTGGGCGACGGCTGGCCCAGCGTGAGATAACCCAGGCCGACATCCTTGAGCAGTTGCAAGGGG
>JBILKC010000075.1:0-10239 GCA_044376885.1 Hylemonella sp.
CTCGGCCAAAAGGGGTACCAGCAAAGTGCGGCCAATACTGGGCGCAGCACTGATGCGCAACCGCCCCGCGAAGCCAGCCTGCGTGGCGCGAATCGTGCCCCGTGCGGTTTCGGCGGCATCCAGCACCCCTCTGGCGTGCTGGGCCAGGCGCCGCCCAGCTTCGGTGAGCCCCAGCGAACGCGTGGTGCGCGCAAGCAAGGGTTGGCCGACAAGCGCCTCCATGGCTGCTACGCGCCGGCTCACGGCAGCCCGTGTTTGACCCAAACTGTGCGCTGCTCGCGCAAAACTGCCGGCTTGAACAACCCGGGCGAACAGTTCCAGTGCATTGGCATCCAGACCAGCCGCAGCCTCAAAGCGCAGTGGTACTGCAGTCGACTTATCTGAGATTGGTTCCTTCATGGAAGCAGTTTGTGCACTTTTTGTGATCTAGTCAACCGATAGCAACCCTTTTAGTATCTCCTTATCTGTTCAAGCAGTGTCCTTTCACATGAACGAAAACCCCGCTGGGACCGCAACCCAGCAACTGAGGAAAATCAAATGACCGATAACAACATTGGTTCCGTGACCCGCGAACGCAGCGAGGGCGTGTTCCTGATCGGCCTGAACCGGGTCGCCAAAAGAAACGCGTTCGACTACAACATGTTGGCGGACCTTTCCTCGGCCTTGGGCGAGTACGATCGCGACCCCGCGCTGCGCTGCGCGCTCGTATTCGCGCACGGCGAGCATTTCTCTGCGGGCCTGGACCTCATGGAACTGGCACCCAAGCTGACCGGCGGTGGGCTAAGCTACCCCGATGACGGGTTCGACCCATTTGCCGCAAGCGGTGCCATCATGCGCAAACCGTTGATCGTTGCGGTGCAGGGTGTGTGCTTCACGGCGGGCTTGGAGCTCATGCTGGCAGCAGACATCGCATTGGCGGCTGAAAGCGCGCGCTTTTCGCAAACCGAGGTGCTGCGGGGGATTACACCGTCGGGCGGTGCCTCCGTCCGATTCACGCGGGCCGCAGGCTGGAGTGACGCCATGCGCTACATGCTCACGGGTGATGAGTTCTCAGCCAGCGAAGCCTTGCGCATGCGGCTGGTCAGCGAAGTGGTGCCGCCCGCACAGTTGCAGGAACGTGCGCTGGCCTTGGCCCAGAACGTCGCCAAGGCCGCACCACTGGGCGTGCAGGCCTTGCTCGAATCGGCGCACCAGGCGCAGCGCGAAGGCGAAGCCGCAGCCTTGGCCGCTTTGATGCCGCGCCTGCTGGGTCTACTCAAGACGCAGGACGTGCGTGAAGGCGTGATGGCGATGATGCAAAAGCGCGCACCCGCGTTCAAAGGTGCATGAAATGTCACTCATAACTTTAGCCCCATGCTGAGTTTCGAACCCCCATTGCGCGAGCAAATTTTTCTACTGGAGCGCGTGCTGCACGCGTCTGAACAATGGCAAAAATGCTCAGATTTTTCGTCCATGGACGCCAACGACGCTGCGGCAGTCCTCGAAGCCGGTAGCCGATTTGCGACCCAACGCTTGCTGCCGCTGAACGCCAGCGGTGACCGGGACGGTTGCCGCCGCGAAGAGGGCGAGGTCAAAACACCTCCAGGGTGGACCGACGCCTATCGAGACTATGTCGATGCCGGCTGGCCGTCACTCACCGTTCCTGCAGGGCAAGGCGGGCAAGGCTTTCCGCGGGCCGTTGGCGCACTGTTCACCGAGAACCTGTGCGCGGCCAACCTGGCTTTCTCCATCCTCGCCAATGTGCGCGAAGGCGTCCTGGCTTGTCTCACCCGCTTTGCCAGTGCTGAGGTCCTGGCGTTGTACGCTGCACCACTGGCCAGCGGACAGTGGAGCGGCACGATGTGCCTGACCGAACCTCAGGCAGGCAGCGACCTGGGCCTCATCAAGACTATGGCCAAACAGGAGACCTCAGGCTTGTGGCGTGTGTCGGGCCAGAAGTGTTTCATCAGCAACGGCGAGCACGATTTGACACCCAATATCGTTCACCTGGTGTTGGCGCGCACGCCTGATGCACCGGCTGGCACCAAAGGCATCAGCCTTTTTGTGGTGTCGCGACAGCAACTGGCCGATGGCGGGATCGGCGCGCGAAACGGCGTGTCCTTGCTCGGTTTGGAACAAAAACACGGTATCCGCGCCAACGCAACCTGCGCGTTGGCCTTCGACAATGCGCAGGCGCACCTCGTGGGTGACATCGGCCAGGGGCTGCGGTGCATGTTCCTGCTGATGAACGGTGCACGGCTCGAAGTCGGCGTGCAAAGCGTGGGATTGGCAGAGATCGCGTACCAGAACGCATTGCAGCACTCCCGCACGCGACTGCAAGGGCGGGCGCTTGCCGGCGTGGCGCAGCCGTTGCTGTCGGCCGACCCCATTATCAGCCACAGCGTCGTGCGCCGCACGCTGTTGGCGCACAAACAGTTCATCGACGGCGGACGTGCCCTTGTCGCGTTGGTGGGGCTGTTGCTGGACAAGGAGCAACACCACCCGGATGCCGACGAGCGCCGCCGCAGCGGCGACCTGGCCGCCTTGCTCACGCCTGTGGTCAAGGGTTATTTATCCAACCAAGCCGCGGAGCACATCGGGGCAGCGTTATGCTTGTTCGGCGGTGCGGGTTACATCATTGAGACCGGCATGGAGCAAGTCGTGCGCGATCAGGCGATCTGCCGTCTGTATGAGGGCACCAATGCGATCCAGGCGCTGGACCTGTTGGGCCGCAAGGTGCTGGCCGATCAAGGCGCGCGGCTGAAACTGCTGGGAGCGTTGTTCGAAGAGACAGCCGTGGCACTGCAACAAGCCCCGCGCCTGGTACCGCTGGCTGCATCGCTGCAAACCTTCTCACGGGATGTCGGCGAGCTGGCGGCCGCTCTGGGCGTGGACGCGCTGTTCAATCGGGAAACCGTAGGCCACGCCGCACCGGCATTTCTGGAGTTGCTGGGTCACACCGTGATGAGCTGGATGCACGCGCGCATCGCGCTCGCTGCGGCCTCTGAAGACGACACCTGGCACAAGAACAAGGTAACCATGGCGCTGGACTACGTGGCCTGCATCCAGCCACGTGTCGCGTCGCTGTTGCAAACCCTGCGCAGCAATGCGGACAGCGTGTCGCGGCTTGAAACTGTCGACTTCTCTGCGCTCTGAAGGCGCCCCGTTTTTCCCACCTACCGAGACCCCCACCATGAGCCAACTCACAATCCGTCGCCTGCACCTCGACTTTGGCCCGCCCCTGCCGCGCCACTGGTGCGGCGGCGATGCCTTTCGCACGGCATTCTTCAACGCCCTGTCGATGAGTTTCCCGCGTGGCGAGCAGTTTTTCATCGACTCGGTCAAGCACGGCGTCGCTACGCTGCCAGAGGACAAAAGAGCGGCTTTTGAGGCCGAGGTGAAAGGCTTCATTGGCCAGGAGGCTACCCATCGTCGTATTCACAGTCAGTTCAATGGCCATCTCGAAAAGCAAGGTTTGATCAACCATTGGCACGCCCGGTTCGACCGACGCGTGTCGCTGGTTGCCTCTGCCGACCCGCGGCATGGCCTGGGCATCACAGCCGCCACTGAGCACCTCACCGCCATCTTGTCGGACTGGGGTCTGGCCCACCCGCATTGGTTTCACAGCGAAGACGAGCGCATCAACACAATGTGGTTGTGGCACTTCAGCGAAGAGATCGAACACAAGTGCACCGCGATTGACGTGTACCTGGCACTGGGCGGCAATGACGAGTGGCGTGTTCGCTACTACCAACTCGTCACCAAGTCGTTCTTGTTTGAACTGACGCGCCAGACAATCAACAACCTGTGGCACGACGGTACTTGGTGGCGGCCCTCGACCTGGGCCAGCGCCAGCCGATTTTTGTTCGGTCGCGAGGGCCTGGTGCGCGCGCTGCGGGGGCCGTGGAAAGACTACTTGGCGCCCGGGTTCCATCCCAATCAGATGCACAACGCGCAAGCCGGTCGTTGGCTGCAGGAGAACCAACACGCTTACTCGCCGGTGTCGCCCAACCCAGTCTGAATGCCTGATCATCAGCCCATTGACCACCGATCCAAACAAAGGTAACCCGATGAATGACCTTCTGACCGCCGCCCGCGATGCCTTGGCGGCGCAGCCCTTCAGCGTCATGATGGGCACCGAAATGGTGTCCTACGGCGATGGTGCTGTCGCATTGCGGCTGCCCATCACCGACCAGATCAAGCAGGGCCGCGGTTTTGTGCACGGCGGTGTGCTTGCCTATCTGGCCGACAACGCACTGACTTTCGCTGCGGCGCTGTCTTTGGGCGGCGGCGTACTGACCGCTGAAATCAAGATCAACTACCTGAGACCTGCGGTTGGGCAAACGCTGATCGCCAGAGCCTGGACACTCAGTGCAGGCAAGACCCAATGCGTCAGCCGCTGCGACGTGTTTGCCGTGCAGGATGGGGTGGAAAAGCTGTGTGCCGCAGCGCAAGGTACAGTCCTGAAGGCGCAGGCATCTGATGACGTGGCTTCGCCGCCCCACGCTGCGAACGGGGGTGTGGCATGACCACTATCCTGTCGGTCCTCACCGCCGAGCGCGTGACCACCATCACGATCGACCGCGTCGAGCGGCGCAATGCGGTCGATTTGCAGACTGCCATTGCCCTCATCGCAGCGTTCAAGGCATTCGATGCCGACGACAACGCCGATATTGCAATACTGACCGGCGCCGGTGGTGCATTCTGCGCGGGTGCCGATTTGCAGGCTTTGGCCGCAGGAGAACGCAAGCCGGTTGAACCCGATGGTGAGTTTGCGCCGATGGGACCAACCCGACTGCGCCTGGGCAAACCAGTCATCGCCGCTATCGAAGGCCATGCGGTTGCAGGCGGCATGGAGCTTGCCTTGTGGTGCGACATCCGCATCGCCGGAAGGTCGGCGGTGATGGGCATCTTCAATCGGCGCTTTGGCGTGCCACTTGTGGACCTGGGGACCATTCGTCTGCCGCGTCTGATCGGTGAAGGTCGGGCGCTTGAGCTTGTCTTGACGGGTCGCCCGGTTGCCATGGAGGAAGCCAAGGCCATCGGTTTGGTGACGCAGGTGGTTGACGATGGCGCAGCACTGGCGCACGCGACGGCGCTGGCGCGAACGCTGGTCGGCTTTCCTCAAACAAGCATGCGCAACGATCGCCTCTCGCTGCTGGAACAGTATGAACTGGGCGATGCCGACGCCATTGCAAACGAGATCCGCCGTGGCCTCATGACCATCCACAGCGGGGAAACATTGACTGGATCAAGCCGCTTTGCAGATGGCGCAGGGCGACATGGCACGTTTGAGTTTCACAAGGCGTAAGTCAGCGCTGATGTGCGTGATCCAGGCACCCGTGGCCCGGAAAACCGGTGATAGATGGAAGGCATACCGCATCAATCGGGACTTGAGACTTTCTGCGGCGCTCACACCTTCTCCCCCGAGAACGTGCCGGTGGCGCAAACGGTTGCGCCGGCCAGTATCCGGTACCGGTCTGCCATTCGCTCCAGACGCAGTTGCCCAGGGACCATTGCGGGTTTCAGGAAAGTGGCCGACATGTGCGTCACGGGTGTACCTATCGTCTGCTCCAGCACCGCCTGGGTTTTCGCCACCAGAAACATCCCATGGGCAATCGGTTTCTTGAAGCCCAGCAGCTTCGCAGACCAAGGCCACAGGTGGATGGGGTTGTAATCCCCGGAAATTTTGGCGTACTGACGCCCTACACCGGATTCCAACGCCCAATCTGCGAGGTGCAGGAAATCTGCGTCGTGTTCTTTCGCGATCTCGGACTGCCCCGTTCTCATGCCAGCACGTTTGGTTAGATAGCGACTTTCACAGCGCACTTGGGCAGCCCCCCTCTGGCTGATCAGCACATCAAAATTGACGTAGAGCGCGCCTCTCTCGTCCATGGGCTCCTGGCTCGCGCTGACTTCAATGTCAATGGTCTGTGATAGATCGACCGGCCCACACCGTTGCATGGTGTTGGAAATGTGCACGATGCCTGCCACCGGATAACTGAACCTGGGGTCCATCATCAATCCCAGTTGTGCACGCTGGGCAAGCAGATACCAGTAACTCAGCGGGACCGATGCGTCGTCGGGGAAACCCGTGAATTCTTTGTATTCGAAGACGTGTTGCTGCGATGGCGGGTGGCTGGCATAGGTGGCACTGAATGTTTGGGTCAACGGACGGGCCTTGCGCCCGGAAGTCAGCAAGGCGCGTGGAATGATGCCCACACCGGCAGAGGGTAGTTGACTGCTCATGCTGGCTTGCCCACCGTGAAGACGGGGCCCGCCTGATACCGGTCGAACTCGGGGCGGATCAATGCAACCATCATGGCTACCCCGGTGTACAAGCCTACCAGCTGGGTGATCTCGATCAACTCCTCCTCTGAGAAGCAGTGCCTGGCGGACGCATACAGTTCATCCGGGACACTCAGGTGTTTCACCAGTGCGTCGACAAGCTTCACCAGAATCAGCAACGCGTCGCGCCACAGCGCGGGAGACACCTGGTCTGCCCGAATGTCGTCAATCTGTGCAGCGGATAAGCCCATGCGCGCGGAAATGGTCTGAACATGCAAATTGAACTCGTAGTCATTGCGCGTCGCCACACAGGTGCGCAGGATGAGTGTTTCTCTGACATCCTTTGCCAGCGTGCGCCGGTCCATCAAACCCGTGGGGCCAATCAGGCCGGACTCCACCATGAAGGCGAACAAGGGGGCATTTCGGGCAACGCTCAAGAAAAGCTTCGGTGCCGGCATCCCCGGCGGTATCAGCTTTGCCATCTGGCCCGCGATGGGTTCGGCCAGTGGCTCCGGTAATGCATCAATGCGTGAAGGTGACATGACATTCCTTTGCTTCTAAAAACGAAGCGAGAATAGCACAGATGCTGCTAAAATAGAAGCATGAAAAAAATTGATGCTGGTGTTGCCGGCCAGGCCAAAGTAAAAGCTGGATTCAATGCAGCTATCGACATTTTTCACAAACGCTGGACGATGCGCATTCTTTGGGAGCTGCGCGATGGTCCGGTCACATTCCGGGAACTTCAAACCGCATGTTCTGAAGTTTCCTCATCGGTGCTTAATGTCCGGTTAAGCGAGCTGCGCGAAGCGCAGTTGCTGGAACACACGACTGGCGAAGGGTACGGACTGACTCCCTGGGGTGAGGATCTTTTGGTGGCAATGCGACCTCTGGCAGCGTGGGCAGGCCAATGGCATGAATCGCAGAGAAAATGAACCTAGAGGTCGTGATTTGCGCTATCGGGTCCACGCATGTTCCCCACTCTGATATGGGCAGGCAACAAGTCCTTTCTGGTCTTCGATTCCCGCGTAATGGCCACGCGGCAGTATTCTGTGTTTTCCTCGGCCTGAGATTGCAGCACAACAAAGTCGGCACCAATCGCCTCCATAAGTTTGCGGTCGTATTCCATCATTCTGTAGCAACCGTCGAGATTGTTGCTGCCTCTGAACGGGCACGGGCTTCTGATTTCCGCAAACACCGTTGCATCTTCAATCCTGGTGATCGGCACCATCTTTTTGGACGGAAACATCCTCTGCCATTCACCAGCGGCTTCCTCAATCTGGGGCTTCTTGCGCCCCGCCTTGACGCGCAGCGTCAGCGCCCCAAGAGCCCGCATGACCGGCACGCTCAACCGATGCCGCGCCTCACTTTTGCACAGCCAGTGAGTGAAGTGGGTGAGCGAATTGAACAGGTGTTTGTTGATTGAACGAATGCGCATCGATTTAACTCCGTAGGACAGCACAAAAGTTGAGGGGCTGAAGTGCCAGTCTAGATACCTGGTTGTCTTGAAGTTCGCGTTCCGGAGAGAACGTAACTTGCCTAAAGTTGATCCAGCCCAAAGAGCTTTCTCATTTTGAAATCCAACGTCTTTAGGGGAAGCAATTGCTTCAGCAAGGGCAGTCTCGTACTTTGCGCCCCCCCTCTGCAGATCGGGCTTGCGTTCTTATTCAGCAAATGGGCAACCACTGTCTTCGCAAACACGTCGGCCGGTGTGGCCCCCACTTGTGCAATTTTTGCGCGTCCTTGAATGAACTTTCCGATGGAGGCATATGGGGAACCTTTTGGAAACTGAATTTCGTGCTCGGCGTTGTCACCAAACTTTGATGCAATGCCGCCGGGCTGTACCGTTACAACTCGGACTCCCAACGGCTGCAATTCCATGCGCATTGCATCGGAGAGGGCGTGGATTGCAGCCTTGCTTGCGCAATAGACACCCGCAAAAGGCGTAGTAACAATTCCTGAGATACTTCCGACATTGGCAATGCACGCAGAAGAAGAGGCTCGCAATAGCGGAAGAAAAGCGCGGGAAAGCGCAACGGGAGCAATGACATTCGTCTCGAATTGACGACGCAATACACTTGGGTCAGTGTCAATCATTGCTCCGAACTGGCCGTAACCCGCGTTGTTGATCAGCATGTCCAACCGGCTCGTTTTTGATTGAATTTGCGCCCTGGCCCTATCTATACTATGTTTGCTGGTGACATCAAGCTCCACCGCGTTAAGTCCCATTGTCGTTAGAGCAGCTAGTGCTTCCGGTTGCCGAGCCGTGGCGAAGACAGTGTGGCCGCGGTTCTTGAACTCCAATGCCAAGGCCCGTCCAATACCGCTGGAGCACCCCGTGATGAGAATGAATTGATTTGAGTTCATAGATGAGCGATTTGCACGTGAAAATTCCGTCGGTCGTGTCGAGATACCTGTTACGTTGCGGTAAACCGTCGTCTTTGCTTCGGTGGGGGTGGCTTACCCGTTTGTTTGGTCCGTGACTCGGCGAGCCATGCCTGACTGTTGAACACATGCAGCCATGCTAAATCAACCCACAAAATGCCGTGCGGCGCGACGCATGGCGAGTCGCGCAAGCACCTTGGATGCAATGCGCTGAAACACGGATTCCCGACTTTGCAGGTCAGCGTTGATCTCGCCACGCAGAGCGGCCACGTCGTGCACCACGCCTTGCACGACAACTTGCTGGATCGACTCAAGCGCAGACAGGCTGACAGTCGGATCCTGAGACAAGATGACCAGGTCCGCACGGCATCCGGCATCCACGCGACCCGCGTCGTCCCAGCCTAACCGGGTAGCCGCGTCCACCGTAGCGGTCTTGAGCGCCGCTGTGGGTGTGAGGCCGGCGTCTACGAACAATCCTAGTTCCCGGTGCAAACTCCAGCCCGGGATGCAAAAGGGTTGCATGGTGTCTGTGCCAGGGAACAGCGTGCACCCGCGCGAGGCCAGTTCGCGCACGAGTCGCTTTTTTTTCTCAAACGCATCTTCGAGTGCGTCAAAATCGCGCGACACCAAGCCGCGATAGGCGGGAATGCCGATGGCGGGGTGCCAAATCACGTCACCAAAGAACGACGGCATGCGGCCTTGGACCAATCGTTGCGTTGCAGGGAAATTCCGATAACCAAGAAGCCCTTGACTGAGCGCCAGCGTGGGCGTGTTCGCCAGGCCATATCTTTCGCAGTGGGAAGCTACCGCATCAAGTCGCTGCGGGTCTACGGCATGCCAGTCCGCTGCGCGGTTAAATACGTAGCCACGCCGCAGAGATGCCGGCGGCGCAACACCAAAAAAGTGTTGTGCGTCCCGAATGCCGGCCTCTTCCAGAGTCAGTGCGGCAGGCACATGCCCCATCACCACCAGTCCGGCCTGCTCGGCGTGCCGCTGTAGCACGGCGATGTCTTCAGCTCGAAGGTTTTCGTAGAGCTTGATGCACCGGGCACCAGCGGCAACTAGACGCGCAATGATGCGAGGGGCATCTTCCGGCGTGTCATACGCCAGTGAATTTTTCCAGCGAAACGGCGGCCGACCGACGAAAAAATTCGCCGCCGCAATGCGCGGGGTCTTGTTGCCCATTCTTAGCTGCCACGCGCGAGCGGCAACCAATGCGGTACCGTCGATGTCACCCGCTTCGCGAATGCCAGTCACACCGTGCGCCAAAAACATGCACATGAAGTGCGGCGTGAGCTTCAATACATTGTCAGCTGGCAGATGCGCATGCATGTCAATCAAACCTGGCATAACCCACCGACCGGCAAAGTGGTGCAGGATCTCATAGCCCTGCGCCACAGCGCTGCCAGGTGCTTGCAAAGCCACTATGCGGCCCCCATCCAGCCAGATGTCGGCGATCTGGGCCAAACGGCCTGGGTTGATTACGTGAACTCGCGGCAATACAAAACGGCCGGACGGCATGCTGACTTTTGCACTCGATTGGGGTTCGATCCCTGTGTCACCCGCAGGTGCCGCCAGTGCCGCCAGTCT
>JBILKC010000130.1:0-7782 GCA_044376885.1 Hylemonella sp.
TGTCTTCATGTAGATCTCCTATTGCTGAATTTCATATGGCGAGCCGGCCGGGGCCGATGCGCGGGTCTGGCCGCCCGCCATCGCTTACTGCCAGAACCAGGAGGATCTCGTCTGGTCGTGGCGAGTCCTCGATGCCGATGGTGATCGTGTCAAGCTCGTTGAAGCTCCATACGTTGTCCTTGTGTCCCAGGGGTACGTCAATGCGGCTGCCTGCCGAGGCGACTTTGCTGGTAGAGGGAATAATCGCCTCGCCTCCGCAGACAGCTGAGCGCATCGCCTTGCCCAGTTTGGGATGTAGCATCGCAGCGCCATGCTCCAAATCGCCGTTAACGCCAACGATAGCTGCCTTGCCATAAGCAACAGGTGGCCCTGGGAGTAGCGCGACCGCCTGTGGGTAGTAGCTCTCTGCAAGGGATGGACCGAGGTCGATCAGGACCTCAAGTTTGCCCGGTTTGCCCGACGCGAGAGGGTTGGCGACGACCATTGCGACGATTGCCCTCGTCACTGGACGCGGAGCAGTGTTGCCCGCCTCTGCGAGGATGGTTTCGCGCATAAGCCAAATCTTGCGTGGTGTCATTGGAATCCCCTTACACCAGGCTGCTGTCCGGTCCATGCTTCGAATCGTACGCCCAGAGCGCGCAGGCCCGCATCTGCACCCGCGCGCCCTACGAGCGAAATGCCAAACGGCAATCCGTCATCGCGAAGCCGGGAAGGGACAGACACGGCACATAGATCCAACGGCCCCACACCATAGGTATAGAAGCCGACTTCAGCATTGCGCACCATTGGCTCAGCCAGCATCTCACTGACGCGAAAGGGCCTGGGTACAGTCGGCGTCACGACGACATCGATCTCATCCAGCATGGTGGACATCTGCCGGCGCAGTGCAGTCAGGCGGTACTGAGCCTGAAAAGCCTCTACTGCGGTATAGCTTCGTGCCCGAGTCAGGATAGATGCGACAGCAGGCACCAGATCCTGTAGGCATGTGTCCAGAACTTCGCCATAGCTCGCGGCTCTCTCTGCAACGAGCGCGCTGTCAAAAATAAGCAGGCCTGCCTCGCGAAACGGCTCGAAGTCAAAGGTGGTCACTGAGCCTCCAATGTTGACCAAGCCGGCAACCGCCTGCTCGAAGCATGCAGCGGACTGCTCATCCCCAAAGAACTCCAGACGCTCAGGTATGGCAAAGCGGAAATGCTGCGGAAAGCTGGCCTGCAACGGTATCGCGTCCGCGTCCACCCGCGACACCGGATCGTCCATATCCCGTCCTGCAATGGTCTCAAGCACGGTGAACGCATCATCGACCGTGAGTGCAAAGATCGGCATGCAGTCAAACATCCGGTTGTTGTAGACCATGCCGCGTGTGCTGACTAGTCCCATGGTGGGGCGCAGTCCGACGATGTTGTTCAGAGCCGCAGGAACGCGGCCAGACCCGCCCGTGTCCGAGCCAAGCGAAAAGCTTACTAAGCCTGCACCCACTGCCACACCAGAGCCAGAGCTTGAGCCGCCGGGAATGATGTCGGGATCAAAGGTGTTCAGGCAGTGTCCGCCCAGCGTGCGAGTGCCGTTCAGCCCCGTCGCAAACTGGTCGAGCGATTGCTTGCCGATAAAGATCGCACCCGCTGCGACCGCGCGCCTGACGGCTTCGGCGGTCCAAGATGGCATGCTCGTGTAGCCCGGACAACCACAGGTGGTCGGCATGCCTGCCACATGCACGTTGTCCTTGACGCCAAATGACAACCCGTAGAGCGGTAGCGCGTCTAACTCGTCAATACGCCTCGCAAGCGCGTGCGCCTGCGATAGAACAGTACCCCTGTCGGCTAGGCTGGTCCATACGTAGTCCTGACCGCGGGCATCGATGCGCTGGTAAACCTGTTCGACCATCTCCACAGGCGTAAGGGTTCGCGCGCGGTAGGCCTGACGCAGTCGAGAAAATCCCAGGGAATTTGTCATTGGACTCACTCAGGCTTGATTCCTGCCGCCCTGATGGCTTCACCCCATTTACGGTTCTCGCTCAAGATGAAGCGGGCAAACTCCTCTGGCGTGCTGCCTGTTGGCTCCAAGTAGTTGGCCTTCAGCTTTTCCTGGATCTCCGGCAGGTTCAGGGCTTTGAGCAACTCAGCATTCAGCCTGGTAATGACTGCGGGCGGGGTGCGAGCTGGCACCAGCGCGCCCAACCATCCATAAGACTCGATGCCCGTGATGCCAAACTCGCTCAGTGCCGGCACGTCGGGAATGGTGGCATCGCGCTGGCTACCGAGCACCACCATGGGCGTCAACTTGTATCTACCATCACGCACAATGGACATAAAGTTGGCCGGATTGGTAGCGCCGAACTGAATGTGGCCGCCCACTAGGCTGGTGATCATGGGCGCCGGGCCTGAAAATGTAACGTGCTGCATGCCCAGATCGCTGCGTGACTTCAGCATCTCCACCGCTAGATGTGACAGCGAGCCAGGTCCGGGCGTGCCGTAGTTATAGCCTGAGGATGCGACCTTTCCGCCTGCCACCAGTTGTTTGATATCACGGACCTGTGCGCTCGGCCCGGCCAGCAGGACATTAGACCAGCGGACCATCAGAGCAACGGGGGCAAAGTCTTCGCGCTTCCAGCGTAGGCTGCTGAAGGCAAACTCGTTGGTCGCGATATTAGGCGCCTGGATCAGCACGGTATAGCCGTCAGGCGCAGCCCGTGATACGAACTCAGTTCCTATATTGGTGGAGGCACCGCCCCTGTTGTCAACGATCACATTCTGCTTCAGCGCTTCAGCAAGCTTTGGCTGCAGCAGTCGAGCCACGATGTCCGTGGCGCTACCGGGCGGATAGGGCACCACCAGCGTAATTGCACGTGCTGGATAGTCTTGCGCAAGCGCTGACGCGATGGGGATCAAGCAGGCCAGAATTACTCGGTAAACAGACCTGCAAAGAGGGTGCAAAAAAGAGTGAGCTGTGGTCATCAAATCCTCCAGAACTGTGCAGCTACCGGGTCGTCGCTGCTAGTTCCATTTTGTAGGCCGCAGCCTTTGTCAACCAGCAATTAATTGCATTCTGGTGTGCTTAGCGCACAGCGGCCAACCGATCTGGCGCGAGCACCTGCACCGTGCCATCGGCCTGCTTGACGATGAGTCTGTCTTTTTCGAATCGCGCTAGCGACAGCGACACCCATTGGCGGGTTGAACCGATCATGCTGGCCAGCTGGCTGTGACTGAGGCCCGTCTCGGCGCCGTCCCCCCGGGCCGCAAGCATGGACAGCAGGCGGGCAAGGCGTACACGCATCGATTGGGTGGCGAGCAGCTGCAGTAGGGCGCAGTAGCACTGTGACTTGTGGACTAGCGCGTCAATAAGGGTCAGTGCCAGATCTACCCGTTGACCTGCGAGCTCGCGCAAGGGCCCGCCCGGCAGCCAAAGGCAACTGGTTGGTGCTGTGGCGGCCGAGGCCCAGGCATGCTGACCACCGCCAAACATCTGCGGCGCACCTACGTAGTGACCCGCCGTCCAGAAGCCCAGTGTCAATTCCCGTCCATCCTCCGACATATAGAACGAACGAACCAGTCCCCAGTCGATCAGGTAGATGCCATTGTGGGGATCTCCTTGCCGGAACAGCATGTCTCCCACCGCATACTCACGCCTACGCCCAAGGCCGAGCACGGCCTTACGGGTCGACTCGCTCAGATGACCAAGCATATCGGGAGCCTCCGCAGACCCGTTTTCAGGCGTTGTGAGCAGCATGGTCTGCTTTAGTCGCACTGCGGTTGATCGACGGCGGGGGGTAGTTGTCATGATGGGTGCATTTTTAAGCAAGTTAGATGCCCAACGAAAAGTGAATGTTAAGGCAGGTTTGTATTCCTAAACTGAAACTCGCTGGCAAGACGTTTAGACAAATTGATTGGCCGCTTATGTTCAATGGAGGCGCTCGCACAGTCGCTAAGCAGTCATTCACGAAAGTCTGCACCTGGCCCGTAGCTCTGCTCGACCCGAAACAGTCTTCTGACTACTTGGATCATGGCTGGATCGCGGACATTGAAGACCGACAGGCCAAGCGCATTAGGTATATGGTCTTGCGCAGGGGCCTATGTCACGTTCGCGCTGGTTAAAGGCAGCCAGGTTGACATCAGGGTGATCGAAGCGCGTCAAGGGGCACGCTGGAGGGCTATTTTGCGACAACCCAAATCGCTCACCAAAAGTATGTCAAGGTTCCATCAGATAGGAATTTAAATTCTCAAATTCTCAGACGCAGTCATTCGATATTGGATAGAGTAATCATTTCCGCCAAGGCGCAAACTTAAGAGCTTGTTTGGTGTGCTCCAGAAACCTACGCAAACGTGCGGAAGTACCCGACCGACTGGGAACCAAGGCGAGCACGGGCGCTTCTTCAAGCTGCCAATCAGCAAGAACACGCACTAAACGCCCCTGCTGGATCAGTGGCGCAGCCTCCCATTCGGAGCGCAACATGAATCCCATACCTTCCTGAGCCCATTGACTGATGACTTCGCCGTCATTGGATGACATGAAGGGTTTGACCTTGACCTGCACGGCATGTCGGGTCTTGGGACTCTCTAGGTGCGCGGCAGCAGAAAAGAAACGCCATAGCGCAACGTCTTCATTGTTCTCGCGCAAGCATAAACAATCGGCCTCAGAGAGCTCAGAGGGATGTTGAGGAATGCCGTGCAGACGAACATATTCCTCGCTGGCGCATACAAACCGATCGTTAGGTGCGAGGTGATGGCGTATCAAAGAAGAGTCTTTGATTACCCCAATGTGGAATACCAAGTCCATCCCAGATGTCTCGGCCAAGGGCTTTTCCGATAAGGTGAGACTCGCGACAACTCTGGGATATCGGCTGCAAAAACTTCTAACCAGAGGTGCCACATAACGGCGTCCAAATCCCAAGGGCGCACCGATGCGCAGGTTTCCTGCCAAAGCAGAGGCAGAGTCTGCGACGACTTCCGGCACGGACTCCAGCCTATCCAACAAAGCGACGGCCTCGTCGCGCAGCCTCAAGCCTTCATCAGTAAATGACGACCCACGGGCCGCACGTGAAACCAGATGCACTCCTAGGGTTTGCTCTATACGTTTAAGTCGCAATGACACCGCGGGCGGCGTGATATTCAAGGCGCGTGCAGCAGCGGCCAACGACCCATTGTGATCAAGGGCGCGAATTAGCCGGAGATCTTCAAAATCAAGCATTAAATCTAGGTAAATATTAAGTTAACTTAAAGTTAAACACAGATTACCTCAAAAAACCTATATTGGCGGCATCCCATACGGTAAGGGTGCGAAAGCCGCATCAATCCAGGGTGGGACAGGATTGCACGTGCGGCTTTCGTCCGTGCACACCGTTCAACCTTTAAGTTCCACGACATCATGAACTTGACCGACACGCTCTCGCAGCTTGAAACACCCGTGCTCCTCCTCGACGAAAGCAGGATGAATAGCAACATCGAACGCATGCAAAAGCGAATGGACCACTTTGGCGTCAAGTTCAGACCTCATGCAAAAACCAGCAAGTGTTCTGAGGTCGTTCGCCGACAGATCGCTGCAGGCGCGCAAGGTATCACCGTGTCTACCCTTAAGGAGGCCGAGCGATTTCACGCTGCCGGAATCGAGGACATTCTTTACGCCGTGGCCATCATTCCCGCCAAGTTCGTACATGCACTCAAGCTCATTGAGTCAGGATTAAAGCTAACGCTGTTGGTCGAATCCGTTGCAGCAGCAAAACAGCTTACCCAATTTGGCATTGAACATCGACAGAAATTTGAAGTGCTCATCGAAGTTGACACGGATAGCCACCGTTCTGGCATAGCACCCGAGGCACAACTACTGCTGGACGTGGCCAATGCACTGCGCGTAGAGGGCGAACACGGAGCGCAACTGCGCGGTGTCATGACGCATGCCGGAAGCTCCTATGCACTGCATTCGGAGGAAAAGCTTGTAGCCATAGCCGAGCAGGAGAGGATTGGATGCGTGCGCGCAGCGCATCGCCTTCGGTCTGCTGGTCACTTGTGTGAAATCGTCAGTGTAGGGTCCACGCCCACTGCATTGAGCGCACGGTCACTGGAAGGTGTTACAGAGGTGCGTGCTGGTGTGTACGTCTTCTTCGATCTGGTGATGTCAGAAATTGGCATTTGCAAAAAAGAAGATATCGCACTTTCCGTTCTATGCACGGTGATAGGGCATCGCCCCCAAGCGGGTTGGATCATCACCGACGGAGGCTGGATGGCCATGAGTCGCGATAGAGGAACCCAAAAGCAACCGCACGACTATGGCTATGGTCTGGTTTGCGACATTGCTGGCAGTCCGATCGAGGGCTTGATTTTCAATGAGGCAAATCAAGAGCATGGAGTACTTGCCTGGACGGGAGACGCCTGGGTAGATATCGAACAATGCTTTCCAATTGGCAGCCAGTTTCGGGTTGTTCCGAACCACGCATGTGCCACGGGTGCACAGCATGCGGCTTATCAGGTCTTGTCTGCTGACGGCACTTCAGTAGCTACGTGGGGCCGCTTCAGCGGCTGGTAGTTGGCGTGTAAGCCCCCGAGCGCTGACTTTACTAATGACTTGCAAATAGATCGAACCATTTCGGCACCGCGCAGCAGGCTATTTGATGCTGCGTGGGTTAATTCTTCAATTAAGGACTTCCAGTATGAGTACAACATCTGCTATCCAGCTTATTAACAGCGCCCTCATTTCCCAGCCTGGCGGGCACTACTCCCATGTGTGCACAGCAGCCGGATTTGTGTATATCTCGGGACAGCTCCCTATCGAACCGGACGGGACACCTATGGCAGGTCAAGCCTTTGACGTACAGGTACGCCGCGTACTGGCTAACGTTGATAGTTGCCTTGACTCAGTTGGATTGAATGCCGACAGCCTTGTCCAAGTGCGAGTCTATGTCACTGACATCAAGAACTGGCCCCGATTCAATCAGATGTATGCGCAATGGATTGGCAATCACCGACCAGCGCGAGCTGTAGCGGGGGTGTCTGAGCTTCATTTTGGACTTGACGTTGAAATTGAAGCGGTCGCGTTGGCCCGCGATCAAAACAGATAAAACCGCCCCTTCGAACCGTGGCTATCTTTTGCGGCAGGTTTTTCGAACTCACTGCTCCCCCTTTCCCACACTTATTTACTGGAGATTTCTTGATGATGAAACAAATGATTGCATTGGCCGCTATGGCCGCTACTCTAGGCACCACAGGCAGCGCATCTGCGCAGGCTAACAGCACCATTACTAAAGCTCAGGCTAATGGCAGCATCACCATGGGCGTTCGTGATTCATCGGGTGCATTGTCGTACACGCTGGGAGACGGCAAATATGCCGGATATCACGTTGAAGTGTGCCAGCGCATCATTGCCAACCTGGAAAAGGCCGTTGGCAGAAAGCTGGAAGTGAGATATCTCCCCGTGACATCGCAAAACCGCATTCCCCTGGTGCAAAACGGCACGGTCGATATTGAGTGCGGCTCCACCACCAACACTGCCACCCGCCAGAAGGACGTATCTTTTGCGTTGACAACCTTTGTGGAAGAAGTACGTATTGCCGTCAAAGCCCATTCTGAAATCACCTCGCTGACCCAGCTCAACGGTAAGAGTGTAGCCACCACAGCTGGCACCACCTCGGTACAACTGCTGCGCAAGCACGAGCGTGCGGCGGGCGTGGACTTCAAAGAAATACTTGGAAAGGACCATGCCGAGAGCTTCTTGCTACTGGAGTCCGGCCGTGCAGATGCCTTTGTGATTGACGGACAGGTGCTCGCTGGCAACATTGCAACCGCCAAGAATCCGGCC
>JBILKC010000337.1:0-3015 GCA_044376885.1 Hylemonella sp.
CTTTCAAAGGCAGCACCCGGACATAGACATCCGGGTGGATGCCAGTGACAACATCGTTGATCTTGAAGACTCTGATCTGGACCTGGCGCTGCGCTTTGCCCCCAATGCCCCGGCGCCTGCCGGGGCCGAGTGGCTTTTTGGTGAACAACTCGCGCCCATGGCCAGCCCCTGGCTCATCAAAGGGCAAGCTGCCATACGTCATGCCAGCGATCTGGCTCAATTTACCTGGATTGAAGAAAGCCAGGCGATTGGCAGTTCGCCGGGTTGGCAACACTGGACGCTCGCGCAAGGTCAGCTGGCCCTGACCCCAACACGCTGGCTTCACTTCAACTACACCTACCAGATGACACAGGCCGCACTCAGTGGTCAAGGGGTGGTGCTGGCGCGCTTGCCGCTGGTGGCTGAAAACCTAGAGCGCGGCGAGTTGGTGGAGGTGTTGCCCGGCTCGCGTCTATTGGCTGCCCACGCGTACTGGCTGGTGTTGGCCCCACGCAGCAAGTCCCGCCCGGAGGTGCAAGCCTTGCGAAACTGGTTGCTGGCTCAAGCCGAGCTCACGCGCAGAAGCATCGGCGAAACCTGACTTGCGTCGTCAAGCCGGCTAAACCGGCCATACTGCCCCGTTGTCGTTCAAGATGGCGTCGAGCGGAACATCGTGGGCTTCAGGATCCAACTCATCCAGATAGCCGTGGGTAAAGCCCAGTCCGACCGTGAAGGGTTTGGGTTGCAGCGTTGCCAGGGTACGGTCGTAAAAGCCGCCGCCATAACCCAGCCGGTAGCCGCCCGGCCCATAGCCCAGGCAAGGCACAAACAACAAAGTGGGAACAATAATCTCGGTGTCTTTGGGCTTGGGAATTCCATAAGCGTCTTCTTCCATCTGGCAGCCGGGGTACCAGACATGAAAAGTAAGCGTTTTGTGCACTTTGTCCACCACCGGCAAGCCAATACGGCGCGGCTCAGGCTGGTCAATCAGTTCACCGTCTTCCTTCCAGCGGTGCAGGGCCGGCAAAGGATCAAATTCACCTTTGATGGGCCAGTAGGCACCAATCACAATCTCCTGACGACCCACCAGCCAGATGCGCATGACCTGCTGTAATAAATCTGATCTTTGTCGGCGGTCAGGCAAGCTCAGGCGTTGAGCAAGCAGTTTTTCACGCAAAGCTTTTTTTTCTAAAGCCTTGCCGTCGTTATTCGTCATCAGATGTGTCCATAATTCCCACATGCAGTTTTCAGCCATTTTGACATCGTTATTGATATCGTTCGCCCTCACCGCAAGCCTGATGTTGCCACAGGCTGTAGCAGCCAAAGGCGGCAGCGCTGCCACCAACACGGGCGATGAGCTCATTCTGGAAATGAGTCAGGCCTACAAAAGAGGCGATAGAAAGCGCTTGACGGCACTGCTGCCCAAGGTGCAAGGCCATGCGCTTGAGCCCTGGGCAGCTTATTGGGAACTGGCTGTGCGCCTGGGCGATGCCGGACCTTCGGAAATCCGCAGCTTTCTTGCCCGTTACGCCAACACCTACCAGGAAGACCGCTTGCGCAATGACTGGCTGCTGGCCCTGGGCAAGCGAAGGGACTGGGCTACTTTTAATGCTGAGCACCCGAAGTACCGCATGAATGACGACAAGGCCGTGCGCTGCTATGCCCTGTTGAACGAGTTCAACCAGTCCGGCGCAGATGTTGCGCCCATGGTGGAAGAGCTCTGGTTGAGCCAGAAAGAGGCCGAAGACGGGTGCGCCACGGCGGCAGAGCAGCAAATCAAGGCCGGCAAACTCAAAGCCCACACAGCCTGGCTGCGTGCCCGGCTGGGGTTTGAGAACGACAGACCCGGCATTGCCACCCAGGCCGTGGCCATGATCAATCCCGATTGGGTGTCTCAGGTCAATGCCATCTACGCCCGCCCGTCCCAGTTTCTGGACGACAAAATGACCGCGCTTCGTCCGCGAACCAAGGAACTGGTGACGCTGGCCCTGGTCCGGCTGGCCACCACTGACGTTGTGGCTGCAGCGAATGAGCTCAACAAAATCCGCTGGAAAACACAGCTCACGCAGGAGGAGCGAAGCTGGGTTTGGGGTGTGATCGGCAAACGCGCCGCGCGGCGTCTTTCGGATGGTGCCACGACGTATTTCAGCAATGCCCAGGATACCCACCTGGATGGTGACCACCTGAGTTGGAAAGTGCGCGCTGCCTTGCGGGCTGGCGCCTGGAGTCAGGTGCAAAGTGCCATTACGGCCATGAAGCCCAGCCAGCGCCAGGACCCGACCTGGGTGTACTGGCTGGCAAGATCCATAGCTGCCCAAAAATCGCCGGATGCGGCAGCGCAAAGCACGGCTTTGCTGGAATCCATCGCCTCCCCGCGCAGCTTTTATGAGCAACTGGCGCAGGAAGACCTTGGACGCCTGATTACCGCGCCGGTCCGGCCAGAACCCCTGATCGCGGCAGAAAAAGAAGCCGCCCTGCAAAACCCCGGGCTGGTGCGCGGGCTCTATGCCATTCGCATAGGACTGCGTGCGGATGGCGTGCGGGAATGGAACTACACCATTGGCCTGCATCAGAGAGGCGGCATGCCTGACCGCGAGTTGCTGGCCGCGGCACAAATGGCCTGCGACCAACAGGTCTGGGACCGCTGCATCAACACCAGCGATCGCACCAAAACGCTGTTCGACTTTGAGCAACGGTTTCCCATGCCCCATCAAAAGGAAGTGGTGCAACGCGCCAGCAAAATCGGACTTGATCCTGCTTTCGTCTACGGGCTGATCCGACAGGAAAGCCGGTTCATCATGGACGCGCAGTCCCACGTGGGTGCCTCCGGACTGATGCAGGTGATGCCTGCGACAGCCCGCTGGACTGCGCGCAAGATCGGGATGACCGACTTTCAGGCCCATCAAATCAACGACCGAGACACCAATATCGCCATTGGAACCGGTTACCTGAAAATGGTGCTGGATAATTTTGATGGCTCCATGCCATTGGCCGCCGCCGCCTACAACGCCGGGCCCAGCCGTTCGCGCAACTGGC
>JBILKC010000338.1:0-3002 GCA_044376885.1 Hylemonella sp.
GCTTTACAGTATTGAGCAGATGGGTAAAGACTTTAACCCCACCTACAAGGCCCAGGTGCACGCCAGCGAAATTGCCCCAGTACTGCAGTATCTGCCCAGATTGCCGCTGCTCGATATGCGACGGGTTGTGCTTGGTGGCCAATCTGCGGGTGGTTATGCGGTCATGTATCTTGCAGGCATGAATTTGCCGGGCGTGGTTGGCGTGATTAACTTCTCAGGGGGTCGTACCGATGCGGGTACCTATACCCCCCGTCCATATACCCTTACCAAAACCGTGACAGAGCGAAAAACATCCGGGCTGACCAGCCGCGAAACAACAACCGTTACCAAAACGCAGATAAGACGCAGCCCAGTCAATGTGCCAGCCAGCCAGATGAACCAGATCATGATTGACGGCTTTGCCGAGTTTGGCAAAACCAGTCGCGTCCCTGGCTTGTGGTTGTTTGCCGAGAACGACAGCCGCTATTCGGCCACGACCATCCGCGAAGCCCACAAAGCATTTACCCAAGCCGGTGGACTGGCGACCTTGCTACTCTTCCCCGCATCGTTGGAAGATGGCCACTTTATCTACCAAAGCCCTGAGCTCTGGCGACCCGCTTTGCGCAATTACCTGCAAAGCTTGGGCACAGCCAGCCTGAACTGAGTTCGCAGCCAATCTTCGAACGGGATCAGTTTCCGAGCATTGGGCTGATTTAGGGGGGTTAACGAAGTAAGTGTGGACATGCAGGTGAAGCCGTGTTCATCACAGATTTCCGCAGAGCGGTCGGACTGCTGAAGTAACTGACTTACCGAAATTTGATCTTGTGAGAGCAATTGGTATTCTATTTTCGAATGTAAATTATTCAAAATTAACGTTTTCCGGTATTGTTTTGACATGTTTACAGATTTAACGCCATAACGATAACAACAGGTTTTCCCCTGTTTTTCTCGCTTTAGAACGGCACCCACTGCTGCAAATAATTTACACCTACCGTACCAGGAGTACCAAGGAGTTTTTATGAGCACATGCCCAACTTTACGCTTTCCAACCGACTGGTTTAGCAAGCTTAGCGTCAATCCTTTGGCCCCCAAGGAGATTCTGCCCTTCCGAATTTACCGGGCCGATGAGTCCGAGCTGGATGAGGTCGCCCTCCTGCGAGCCGCCACTTATGGAAAGCACCTGCCTGCACTGGGCGAGCGACTGCGTGAGCCTGAGTTTGCCGACTACGACCCCAGCTGCGAGGTTTTTATTGCCCGCGCAAAGCTGGACGGCGCCATCCTCGGTACTCTGCGTACGCACGTTAATACCAGCGTTCCCATTCCGATCGAGGCTTCCATCCATCTGGATGACAAATACGCGAAATCCAGTATGGTCGAGACAACGCGGCTTTGCGTCCTGAGCAACCCGATCGGGTCGACCGTGCGTAGCATGCTGTTCAAAGCGCTTTTTCAGTACTGTGTCGAGCAAAACGTGACCTGGATGATGGCTGCAGGCCGCCGTCCAATTGACCGTATTTATGATTCCCTGCTCTTCTCCGATGTTGAAAAACCTTCAGCCTTCTATCCTCTGGCTCATGCCGGCAACATTCCCCACCGCATCATGTCCTTCTCGACCTTTGATGCCTATGATCTGTGGACACGCTCAAACCACCCGCTGACTGACTTTATCTTCCATACACGGCATCCGGACATCGACCTTTCAGAAGTGCGCAACCTGGCTGCGAGCAGACCGATACCGATTCGGGGCAAAGCCTCATTTGGCGCTTTAGCAGGCGCCGGTCAATTTCCATTCATGCAAACCAATGTTGCTTACAGGCATAGTGGCGCAGCCTTGGTCTAGTGCAATAGCTCAAACTGTTTTGAGCCCATATTGCCGAAATCCTGTTCGTGTTGAAGGGACTTCACGAACTCAATAATTTCAGGATCCTCAATAAAGTCAGCACCCGAAGTAGCCAGCAGTATCTTTTCTGGCATCACAGGCTTGCTGATTCCGTATCCCTGGGCATAGTCCACTCCTGCACTGGCCAAGGCACGGATGGTTTGTAAGTCTTCTGCGAACTCGCCTATGGATTTCATTCCCAGCGACTCTACCAAGCTGGCGAGAGCCACCACAATGGCAAGATTGGAGGGATGTCTTGCACAGTCCTTGACCAGAGTGCCATCGAGCTTTAGGGCATCAACAGACAATCCCTTGAGGTAGCCAAACGACGAGTAGCCTGCGCCGAAGTCATCCAACGCCACTTTGCCTCCCATGCTGCGGATTCGGTTGATAAATTGCTGCATGTTTTGCATGTCGGTCAAAGCGACTGTCTCCGTTATCTCAAGGCAGATGACCGACATGGCCGCCGGATGCCTATCAAACAACTCATACAACTCCTGAACAAACATCTCGTCGTTGAGCGAACAACCGGACAGATTGACACCAACAAACCGCGTCGTCTTCAACTGCGAGGCATTGGCTTCCAACCATTCAATGACGTTCCGAACCACCCAGCGATCTATCACCGCACTTCGCCCATGCGCCTCGGCTGCAGCAATGATGACTCCAGCAGGAATCACTTTACCGTCCGACCGCCGCATGCGTACAAGCACTTCAAAGTTGAGTGAGTTGTAGGGGGCTGACAGCGATAATTCTGGTTGCATCATCAGAAACAGCCCCTCCGGCGTCTCACCGCGCTCAAAATTCCGAATTAACTCCAGTTCGTCTTTACGGTGGTCAAAGAAAGCATCCCCAAGGGCCATGGTTAGCACGCGGTTGGTAACACTCTTTTTGGCCATCCGGCACAAAGTGTCCGCTGCAGAAACGGCCTGTTTTAGGTCAGAAACACTCTCCCTATCGATGGCAACTAACCCACAAGACGAACTCAGTTTGAAGCTCTGGCTATCAATTTGGTACGGGATTGTCCCGATGACGTCCGTAATCTCCTCGCACACCTGTTTTACTTCATCGACCGACCGCGTTCTGAATGCCACCACAAACTCGTCGCCACCAATGCGACCAAATACATCATCCTCTCCAACGA
>JBILKC010000339.1:0-2999 GCA_044376885.1 Hylemonella sp.
TCGTCTTACGCGCTGTTTTTGGTGCATTTCTCGGTGCTCATGCTGAGCAATGCCGGGTTTGCACAATGGCAGGCTCATCTCGGATCTGGGCATGGCGCTGGCAACAACGTCGTCGTGTTCTGGCTGTCTGGTTTGGCACTCAGCCTGCTCGCCGGTCTGGGCTTCCACCGTTGGGTAGAAGTGCCACTGTCACGCTTGCGCTTGGGAAGCGGCTAGGCCTGGAGTTTGGTGCTCACCCAGGACTGCACACTGGCCAGTGCGTCATTGAGCTTGGCGGGCTCGGTACCGCCAGCCATGGCCATGTCAGGTTTGCCACCACCCTTGCCGCCCACCTGGCCGGCCACAAAGTTCACCAGTTCACCGGCCTTGACTCTGGCGCTCGTGTCAGCGGTCACGCCTGCGGCGACCTGCACCTTGTCACCGTCTACCGTACCAAGCACGATGATGGCGGTCTTGAGCTTGTCTTTAAGCTTGTCCACGGTCTCGCGCAGGGTTTTGGCATCAGCACCATCAAGCCGGGCCACCAGCAGCTTGACGCCCTGGATATCTTGCGCTTGGCTCAGCATGTCGTCGCCTTGGGCAGATGCCAGCTTGCCTTTTAAGGCAGCCAATTCTTTCTCCAGGTCTCGCACTTGGGACTGTAAGGCGACAACGCGGGCCTGTACCTCGGAACTGGTCACCCGCAAGGTGCCTGCAACACCCCCGAGCGTGGTTTCCATACCCTGCACATAAGCCAGGGCATTGAGACCTGTAACAGCTTCAACGCGGCGAACGCCTGCGGCCACACCCCCCTCTGCCACAATGGTAAAAAACCCGATGTCGCCGGTGCGCTGCACGTGGGTGCCGCCACAGAGTTCCCGGCTGTTGCCTATGTCAAGCACGCGCACAGTCTCGCCGTACTTCTCACCAAACAGCATCATGGCACCGGTCTTCTGCGCTGACTCAATGTCCATCACCCGGGCCTGGGCCGCTGCGTTAACCAGGATTTCGGCATTGACGTGCGCCTCAATCTCGCGAATTTGGGCGTCGGTCACAGGCGCGCTGTGGGTAAAGTCAAAGCGGGTGCGGTCAGCATTGACCAGGCTACCTTTTTGTTGCACGTGGTCGCCCAACACATCTCGCAGCGCCTTGTGCATCAGGTGGGTGGCCGAGTGGTTGCGCACGGTAGCGGCCCGGCGCGCAGTGTCGACCTGCGCGCTGACGGCATCGCCCACGCGAAGCGAGCCACTGACCAGCGTACCGTGGTGGCCGAACACCTCAGCTTTGATCTTCTGCGTATCGCCCACCTCGAACACAGCTGCTTGGTTAAAGCCAACACTCGCTTGGATAGAGCCATCACCCGTTCGGGCTGAGCCTGTCGAAGCCCCAGCGACCCCTTCGACAAGCTCAGGGATAACAGTGATGATGCCTGCATCGCCCACCTGACCGCCACTCTCCGCATAGAAGGGCGTCGTGTCCAGAACCACTACCCCGTTCTGCCCTGCCTTGAGCTCAGCGACTGGCGTGCCGTCTACGTACAGCGCGAGCACCTTGGTGGTGGATACAAGCTTTTCGTAGCCCACAAAGTCGTTGGCCACTCCGGTGTACTCGAGCGCGCGATCCATCTTGAACTTGCCGGCGGCGCGGCCTTTGGCCTTTTGGGCCTCCATGGCAGCGTGGAAACCGGCTTCGTCCACCTCCACGCCGTTTTCCCTGCAGACATCTGCAGAGAGATCCAGCGGAAAGCCATAGGTGTCGTGCAACTTAAAGGCCACTTCGCCTGGCAAGGTCTTGTTACCGCCAGCAAGTGTAGCGTCCAGAATCTCCATGCCAGTGGCCAGTGTTTCAAAGAAGCGCTCTTCTTCCACCCGCAACACGTCGACAATACGCTTTTCCTGAGCAGCGAGACTGGGGTAGGCTTGGCCCATCAACGCAACCAGGTCAGGCACGAGTTTGTGGAAAAAAGGCGTCTTGCGACCCAGCTTGTAGCCGTGACGTATGGCACGACGGATGATGCGCCGCTGCACATAACCCCGTCCCTCATTGCCCGGAATTACGCCGTCGCTGACCAGGAACGCGGTAGCACGGATATGGTCGGCAATGACGCGCAGGCTCTTGTTGCCCAGATCGGAGCAGCCAGTCTCGCGGGCGGCAGCCCGGATCAGGGTGTCAAACAGGTCGATCTCGTAATTGCTGTGCACGTGCTGCAGGACGGCGGCCAGGCGTTCAAGGCCCATGCCCGTGTCCACGCAGGGGGCAGGCAAAGGTTTCAAGGACCCATCGGTCTGCATGTCGAATTGCATGAAGACGTGGTTCCAGATTTCAATGTAACGGTCGCCGTCCTGCTCGGGACTACCCGGCGGGCCGCCCGCCACCTCGGGACCATGGTCGTAAAAAATTTCGGAGCACGGGCCACAGGGCCCGGTGTCGGCCATCATCCAGAAGTTGTCGCTGGCGTACTTGGCACCTTTGTTATCACCAATGCGCACCACGCGTTCGGGCGGCAGACCAATTTCTTTTGTCCAGATGTCGTAAGCTTCGTCATCATCGATGTACACCGTGGCCCAGAGCTTGTCGGCCGGCAGTTGATAGACCTGGGTCAACAATTCCCAGCCCCATTTGAGCGAGTCACGCTTGAAATAGTCCCCAAAGCTCCAGTTGCCCAGCATCTCGAAAAAAGTGTGATGGCGGGCTGTGTAGCCCACGTTTTCCAGATCGTTGTGTTTGCCACCGGCACGCAAACAGGCCTGCACCGATGCTGCGCGCACGTAAGAGCGCTTGTCCGAACCCAGAAACACGTCCTTGAACTGCACCATGCCGGAGTTGGTGAACATCAAGGTGGGGTCGTTTCCGGGCACCAGCGGGCTGCTGGCTACAACCGTATGACTCTTGGCTGCATAAAAATCAAGGAAGGTTTTGCGAATGTCGGCAACAGAAAAGTTAGGTGTACTCATGGACAAAGATTATAGGTTTGGCCTTCAGGCCTGGATGCTGCATGAACGGGAATGGGCAGGCAACCA
>JBILKC010000340.1:0-2998 GCA_044376885.1 Hylemonella sp.
CAATTGCGTCATCATGGACGACATGATCGACACCGCTGGCACACTTGTCAAAGCTGCCGAGGTACTCAAAGAGCGTGGCGCGAAGAAGGTCTACGCTTACTGCACACATCCCATTTTTTCCGGACCGGCCATCGAGCGCATTGCCCAAGGCAGCGCACTCGACGAAGTGGTGGTGACCAACACCATCCCCTTAAGCCAGGCAGCGGCTAGTTGTCAAAAAATTCGTCAATTGAATGTGGCACCACTGATTGGCGAGACGATTCAGCGCATTGCCAAAGGCGAGTCGGTCATGAGTTTGTTCTCGGATCAGGAATATCTCTTCTGATCCGGACGAAAAGCGGGCTTGTCCATGCACATGCATGATTCAGGCCTTTTTAAAACAGGAGTCACACTGGTCGCGGTGGACTTCAACAGGAGTAAGTTATGAAATTTGTCGCTTTTGAGCGCGCCAAGCAGGGCACGGGTGCGAGCCGCCGTCTCCGCATTACCGGTCGAACACCGGGCATCGTTTACGGGGGCACAGGCCAACCCCAGTTGGTCGAACTCGACCACAACGCACTCTGGCACGCCCTCAAGAAAGAAGCCTTTCACTCAACCATTCTCGACATGGAAGTTGATGGCAAATCGAGCCCCGTTTTGCTGCGCGACGTGCAAATGCACCCCTTCAAGCAGTTGGTGTTGCACATTGACTTTCAGCGTGTAGACGCCAATACCAAGTTGCACATGAAAGTGCCCTTGCATTACAGCGGTGATGAAAACTCACCTGCCGTCAAACTGGACGGCTGTATTGCGAACCATGTGGTTACCGAGATCGAAGTTGCCTGCTTGCCCGCCGATTTGCCCGAGTTCATTGCCGTGGACCTGAGCAACCTGAAAAAAGGGACATCGTTGCACCTGGCCGACATCAAACTCCCTAAAGGCGTCACTGCAGTGACTCACGGTAAAAACAACCCGGTTTTGGTTTCTGTGGTTCAAATCGCTGGTGCCGAACCCGCAGCCGAAGCTGCACCGGCAGCCGCCGCCCCGGCTAAAGCGGCCCCAGCAGGCAAAGCAGCACCGGCTGCCAAGGCTCCTGCAGCCAAGAAATAGATTCCTGCTATCGCACAGCGGCCCAACTCAGTGAACTGGGTTGGGCCGCTTTTCTTTGTGCGGGCAACCCTGTCTGACTTGATCGCATAATTTAGGCATGATCAAACTGTTTGTCGGATTGGGCAACCCGGGCCCCGAGTACCAAGCCACACGCCATAACGCAGGTTTTTGGTGGCTTGACAGCATCGCACGCGAACTCAAAGTTCATCTGGTGATGGACAAGGGCTATCACGGGCTGGTTGCGCGCACCTTTGTCCATGGTCAGTCCATCTGGTTGCTGGCCCCGCAAACTTTCATGAACCAATCCGGAAAGTCTGTTGCAACGCTGGCCCGGTTTTTCAAAATTGCACCCCAGGAAATTCTGGTGGCTCACGATGAGCTGGACATTGTTCCGGGTCAGGTCAAACTCAAGCTGGGTGGCAGCCATGCGGGTCACAATGGCCTGCGGGATATTCATGCCCAGCTGGGCACTGGTGATTACTGGCGGCTGCGGCTAGGCGTAGGGCATCCCGGTATCAAATCTGAAGTGATCGACTGGGTTTTGAAGAAGCCATCTCCAGACCATCGCATTGCCATTGAGCAGTCCATTGACCGCAGCCTCAAGGCTCTCGAGTCGCTGCTGGAGGGCGATATGGAAAAGGCGACTTTGTTGATTCACACCCACAAGCAAACTCGACCGAAAAATCCGTTACCGCTTCAGCCATCGCTGCCGCCAAGCACAACTGCACACAAGACACCCGCTCACTTCTCGACGGAACCGACTGCAATAGCAGCCAAACCCGGAGGTACAGCATGACCATCAACGCATTGGCCAGAGTACTTTATGCTGCATTATTTGTAGCAATATTCTTCGTCCCTATCTGGGTTCATGCCCAGAATGTCTATCGCTGCGGGAACGTCTACAGCCAAATCCCGTGCGACGGTGCCACGACCGTTCAGGCGGGTGATGAACGCACCAAAACGCAAAAATCGCATGCCCAGGCTTCCCTCAAGAAGGATATAAAAACAGCTGATGATCTGGAAAAGTCAAGACTCAAACAGGAAGAAAACCGGGCGCGGGAAATGACTCAGTCTGCACAAAAGTCAACAGCGACGCCCCCTCAAGGACCTGCCAAAGCTGACCAGACGCCAAAGTCCGGTAAGCAAGCCGAATTTTTTACTGCCCGCGCACCCGGGGACGACAAGAAAACGAAGCGCAGCGAGCCAGAAAAAGAAGCCGGTGCCAATGCCGGTTCTGGCTCCAACAAGAAATAAGCACTTTTGCCAGGCCTCAACTGACCTGAAGCCGCCGGTATTTTTGCCACAAGGTTTCCCGGTCCTCAACATAGGCCGGATTGATGGGAATGCAGGCTACCGGGCAGACCTGCACGCACTGCGGCTCATCAAAATGGCCAACGCATTCGGTGCATTTGGCCGGATTGATTTCGTAGATTTCAAGCCCCATGGAGATAGCCTCATTCGGGCATTCGGGTTCACACACATCACAGTTGATGCATTCGTCAGTGATGATCAGCGCCATGCTTTTTGACCTGCTTGGTTTGGATTTAGACCGGTTGCGACGCCACGCCGCCCAGGTGCTGTGTGCCAGTCCAGGCCAGGATATTGATCTGACCTCCTTCAATGCTGAGCCGGTTCATGCTTGCATTGGGAAACTCGCTTTGCCGGGGACTGGACCAGGGCAAAGCAACGGCGTTGAGATAAATCATGTCAAGCACACCAAAACTCTGTTCACGCAGCACGCATCAAGATAAATTCAAGCGGACAACAGGGTCTCTTCGGTCGGCAAGTCATCAGGTTGCTTGACAATCAAGACCGGCACCCCGGCCGTTTGGAGCACTTCATGGGAGACCGAACCGAGCAAAGCGCTGCGAAGCGAACCCATGCCACGGGCACTCATGACGACGAGATC
>JBILKC010000076.1:0-9933 GCA_044376885.1 Hylemonella sp.
CGTCATGACGGCGGGATAGATACCATGCGTACTGACCGTCGCGACGCCGATCGTCAATCCGTCTGCCGAGCTCTTGGCAACATAATTTGCCCCGAGGCTTCCTCCTGCGCCGGCACGGTTTTCAACAATTACTGGTTGCTTCAGAAATTCGGACATTCCCGGTGCAATCATCCGGGGAATGAGGTCACCCGAACCGCCAGACGCAAATGGAACAACGATGCGGATGGGCTCGTCCTGGGCACGCACGTAGGGTGCTGCGAGGCACGATGCAGCCGCGGTCACAACGAATTGACGACGTTTCATATTCCTACTCCACTCTGATATTGGCTGCTTTTGCAACAAGCGCCCAGCGGTCTACTTCCACTGAAACGAGCTTTCCAAGTTCTTCCTGAGTTCCCCCGCCAGGTTCCGCGCCCAGAGACTTCCATTGCGCTATGAACGCGGCATTGCGAAACGCAGCGTTGATGGCCTGATTCATCCGGGCGAGGGCGGGGCGCGGTGTGTTGGCTGGGGCCATTACGCCGTACCAGCTTGATGCGTCGTAGTTGGCAACACCGCTCTCCGTGATGGTGGGTAGATTGGGGAGATACGATGACCGCTGTTGCGAGGTCACTGCGATGGCACGCACGCTGCCGTTGCGAATGTGCTGTAGCGCCGATGGCATGGTCTCGAAATAGACCTGGATCTGGCCAGCGATCAGATCGATCATGGCCTGCCCGGAGCCTTTGTAAGGCACGTGTGCCATTGCTGTCCCCGTGGCCGCCTTGAACTGTTCTGCCATCAGGTGATGCAGGGTTCCACTTCCCGGGGTGCCGTAGTTGACCTTGTCGGGGTTGGCTTTGAGGTACGCGATCAGTTCTCCCACAGTCTTGACGGGAAGATTGTTACTGCAGATCAGTACGTGGTTCACGCGCCCCAGAAAGGCGACCGGGGCAAGGTTTCGGATGTCATAGCCCAGCTTGGGGTACACCGTTTGCGCGATCGCATGATGCGCGGTCGCAAACAAAACGGTGTATCCATCGGCCGGTCCACGGGCTACGACATCTGCACCGACGGTTCCGCCGGCACCGCCCCGGTTCTCCACGATCACTTGCTGGCCGAGCTCGCGACCGAACTGCAGCGAAAGCGCTCGCGCGAGAATATCAACGGTCCCCCCTGGAGGGAACGGTGCAACCAATTTCACCACCTGCGTGGGGTAAGCGTTCTCGAGGGGACGAGATTGGGCAAGGACATTTGCAAAAGGCGCAAGCCCCATGCATGTGAGTCCCGTGATGCAGTTTCGGCGTTTCATCTTGTCTCCTGGTTATTTTGCTTTTCGCTTCTCAGATCCGGCCGTCGTACGCTTTACGCGGTATCCTGCAGGAAATGACTGTGAAGACGGATGACGCGAGTGATTCACGGATAGCCGCTTCCAGTTCCTTTCTTGAACTCACGTCAAATCCCAGACCTCCCATAGCGCGGCCTACTTTAGCGAAATCTGTCGAGTCGAAATCGACGCCCAAGTTAGGTTGTTTGTTGGCCCGCTGTTTGATTTCGATCAATGAGAGTGATTCGTCGGCGAACACGAAAACAATCACGGGTGTAGCGGCATCGCGAGCGGTGGCCAGCTCACCCAAAGTCATCTCCAGGCAGGCGTCGCCCGTGAAGACGGCCACAGTGCGGCTCGGCTCTGCCAGCTTGGCGCCTATGCCCAGCGGAAGGGAGCAGCCCATGGTGCAGAGCCCGCTGGATTGCATGAGTGACCGAGGCTCATAGCATTGCCACGTCTGGCTAAGCAGAATTCGATGGGCGCCGCTATCCACCGAAGCAACCGTTTTGTCGGGTAGGACACGGCGGGCAACATCCACAATGGCGCCTGGTCCCCAGTCCTCATCGATCCGGTAGATGGCCGCAAGTTTTTTGCGAATACTGGCTGTCTCTGCCGGAGTCCATGTCGATGCTTTGGGAATGTCTTCTCTCAAGCTCGCCAAACCTTCCGCAATGTCGCCCACAAAAGAGTGGGAGGCTTGATGCATGTAGTGGGTGTTTCTAGTGGCCGAGAATTCGATGACCTTGCGCTTTTCGTCCCATACGTTGCGCCAGCCGGTCCGCATTTCGATCGGGTCGTAACCCGCCAGCAGGATCAGGTCCGCTTCCTGGATCAGTGGCAACAGCACCTTGTCAGCGAGGGGCGAAAGTCCGGCTCCACCCAGTACCATGTCGTGACGCTCGTCGACGATGCCTTTGGCTTTGTAGGTGGTGATCAGCGGGATCCCCAGTCCTTCGGCCAGCAACCGGACCTCATCCTCGGCATGGTGATACAGCGCGTCGACACCGGCCAGCATGATGGGCCGTTTGGCAGCGGCGAGCCAGAGGCGCGCTTCCTCCAGCGAAGCTGAAGGCGCAGGTGCCATGGGTGCTGGTTTACTGCGGCGAGTACCTCGCGCTTCGGGCTCTTCGAGCGTGGCGACAGAAATCGGCACATCGATGTGCACGGGCCCTGGAGGGTCGTCGGTGGCTATCGCGATCGCCTTGTCGATCAGCGCTTCCACGGCGCCGCCACTCAGTCGCAAAGTGGCCTTGGTGATTGGCCGCATGAGTGAGGCATGGTCGAATATCTGGTGGGTGTAGGTCGCCGCTTCAGCGTTGTCCACGCAGCCAGTGATAAAGAGCATGGGAACGCGGTCTTGCATCGCATTCGCGACAACGTTGACGGCGTTGGCTACGCCGGGGCCGAGCGTTGCGATGAGAACGCCGGGTGCGCCGTCGCGGTGGAACACACCCTCAGCCATGAAACCGCCGGAGTTTTCGTGCTTGACGAGCGTGAACTTGACACCCGCTTCGTCGATGCCCTTCATCACGGCAAGTACCTCACCGCCGGGAATGCCAAACGCGTGGCGACAGCCGGCTTCGTAGAGTTTGCGACCGATGATTTGTGAGACTGTTGTCATTTAGTGGACCTTTTCCTGTGAAATAAGGGGGGCGGATTTGACCAGAGCGGCATAACCGTCCCGTGTCTGAGGAAGCTTCATGCCCAGTAGCGCGCCGGCGACTTGGGTTCTAAGGATCTGGGCGGTGCCGCCAGCGATGGTGAACATCCGTGCATCGCGTACGTGACGCTCGAGCGGGTTGTCGCGCCCATAGCCGGACGAGCCGTGAATTTGCAGCGCGTCGTTGGTCACCTTGTTGGCCATTTCGGCGGCGAAAATCTTCGCTTGAGCTGCTTTGGCCATGTCGGGAAAGTCCGTTCCGCTGCACGCAGCGGCATGCAGCAAATGGCGTGCGGCCTCCAGCTGCGTTGACATATCGGCCAGCATCCATTGCAAACCCTGAAACTCTGCAATCGGTCGGCCAAACTGATGGCGAGCTTTCGCGTAGACCAGCGCTTCTTCAAAAGCACCCTGCGCGATGCCCAGCGCCACTGTGCCGGCACCTACGCGTTGGGCGTTGTAGGCTTGCATGAGTGACGCGAAGCCGCGTTTGAGGCCACCCGGCGGGACTACCAGCATCGACTTGTGAATCTTCAGGTCGTGGAATTCGATATGGGTTTCAGGAATGCCGCGCACACCCATGGCCAGCGTCCGCTTGCCGATCACAAGTTCTTTAGGCAAGCCTTCATCACGCATGCAGATGAACGCACCGATGCCTTCGTCAATGCCGTTGTCAAATACCCTGGCGAAAATCAGATGCAGCCTGGAGACACCGCCACCCGTGATCCAGTACTTTTCACCTTTGAGGTAGTAGTGGTCATCGCGCTTATCGGCCCGTGTTGTCATTTCACTGGCTGCGCTGCCCGCGCCAGGCTCGGAAATGCAAATGGCGGGTTTGTCGCCTGAAAGCACAGCTTGCGAGGCAATGCGCTGCTGTTCATCTGTGCCGTATTGCATGATGGCGCCGATAGCGCCCATGTTGGCTTCAACGGTAATGCGCCCCATGGTGGAGCACGCTTTGGCCATTTCCTCAACCACGATGACGGTGTCGTGATAGCTCAGTCCCAGTCCGCCGACGCTTTTGGGTAGCGTCATGCCCATGAAGCCTGCAGCACGTAGCTTCTCGACATTGGCCCAAGGATAGGCCTCGGTACGGTCAGTTTCTGCAGCAGTGGGAGCGAATTCACCCTGTGCCAGTTCGCGTGCGCGGCTTTGAAGCAATTTCTGTTCGGTGCTCAGTTGGTACATGAGGAGCTTTCTTGTGAGGGGTTACGGAAATCAGCACCTAGCCAGTCCCGGAGCACCTCTTCACGGTGCTCGTCCAAGCGAGGAGGTGATTGGCGGTAGGAAGGCGGTGTGGCGGACAGCTTGAGCGGATTCGCAAGCAGGCTGATCTCTCCGCTGTCAGCCCATTCACAGGGCATATGCAGTTCGGCGCCACGCGCCTTCACATGCGGATCGCTGAAGACATCTTCCAGGTCATTCACGGGCCCGCAGGGAACGCCTGCTGCCTCAAGCTCTGAAAGCCAGATGCCGCGCGACTGCTCTCGTAGCCGTTGCTCGATCAGGGTGCACAGCTCTTTGCGATGATGAATGCGTTGCGGATTGGTGCTGTATTTGGGGTCTGTGACAAGCCCGTCCAGGCCGGCCGTCTTGCAGAAGCGCGCAAACTGCGCGTCATTGCCGACGGCCAGAATCATGGGTGAGTCCAGTGTGGCGAAGACCTGGTACGGAACAATGTTGGGATGCCCGTTGCCCAGCCGGGTAGGCAATTGGCGGTCCGCGAGGTAGTTGGTTCCAGCATTCACCAGCCACGCAATCTGGGTGTCCAGAAGGGAGATATCGATGTGCTGGCCTTTCCCACTGGAGTGCCGGTAATGTAGGGCCGCCAGGATGCCGGTTGCCGCATACATACCCGTCATGACGTCGGCGATGCCCACGCCAACCTTCATGGGCTGACCCTCGGGCTCACCGGTCAAACTCATGATGCCGCCCATGCCCTGGATCAAAAAGTCGTAGCCTGGACGGCTTGCATAAGGCCCCGTCTGTCCGAACCCGGTGATTGAGCAATAGATCAGTCCGGGAAACTTCACGCAAAGCTGCTCGAAAGACAGACCGTATTGCGCAAGGCCGCCCGCTTTGTAGTTTTCTACCAGCACATCGGCCCTGGCGACGAGCTGAAGCACTTGCTGTCGCCCTTCCAAGCTGGCAAGATCAATCGCGATCGATCTCTTATTGCGGTTAGCGCTGAGATAATAGGCGCTTTCGTCGGTTGCTTTGCCATCAGTCCCGTTGACGTAGGGCGGCCCCCAGCGGCGGGTATCGTCACCCTCAAGTGGTTTCTCGACCTTGACGACGTCGGCACCGAGATCGCCGAGCAGTTGCGTTGCACTGGGACCCGCGAGGATGCGCGAGAGGTCCAAGACACGAATGCCTGCGAGAGCTGCTGCAGGAAGGCTGTTCATGACAGCGATGCCGCGACGGCCTGGATGCGGTCGGCCGCCAGATGCAAGTTCTCATCGGATGTTGCGTAGGAAAGCCGGATGAATCCGGGCATCCCGAATCCCGAGCCCGGAACGACGGCCACACCTTTTTCCAGCAAATGCGCGGCAAGGCTCACGTCGTCGGTAATGACGGAGCCGTCCGGGTCTTTCCTTCCGATGAGTGCTCGCAAGTCGGGGAACAGGTAGAACGCGCCTTGCGGGCGTGGTGTATGCATGCCGCTTATTTCCGAGAACCGGTTAAGCAACAGGTCTCTTCGATGCTGAAACACACCACACCGGCGAATCACTTCGTCTTGCGGCCCCTCAAGTGCTGCAGCGGCTGCCGCCTGTGAAACGGAAGAGGTGTGAGAGTTGATCTGCATCTGCACTTTGGTCATCGCCTCTATCAAGGGGCGCGGACCGCAGGCATATCCGACCCGCCAGCCCGTCATGGAATAAGCCTTAGACACCCCATTCACAGTCAGAATGCGGTCTTTCAGGTCCGGAGCAAGTGCTGCCATGGTTGCGAACTCCAATCCGTCGAACAGAATGTGTTCGTAGATGTCATCGACTAGGATCAGAAAACTCTGGTTCTTGCTGCGGCGGATGACCTCTGCGAGAGCCAGCAACTGCCCGGGTGTATAAGCGGTTCCGCTGGGGTTGCTCGGGGAGTTCAACACGAGCCACTTGGATTTTTCCGAAATGGCGGCTTCCAGTACTTCAGGCAGCAGCGCGTAACCAAACTCTGGCTGGGTTTGCAGCGGCTTGAGCACGCCGCCGTTCATGCCAACGATGTCGGCATAGGATGCCCAGTAGGGGGCAGGAATCAGAACCTCGTCGCCACGATTAAGTGTCGCGAGAAACGCCTGGTAGATGACTTGCTTGCCGCCGCAACCCACACTGATGTCGGCAAGGGTGCAGTCGATACCGTTGACTTCCCGAAACTTGTTGACGATCGCCTCCCGCAGCCGGATCGAACCATTGATGGGGGTGTAACGGGTTTGTCCCTCCGCAATGGCGCGCGCAGCAGCCTCGCCAATATGCACTGGGGTTGGGAAATCTGGCTCGCCGAGCGTCATGTCGACAACACTGCGACCTGATTGAATCGCCTGTCGGGTTCGCTCTGCCATGACTTGGATAGGAGAGGATCGCAGCGTGGAAATCATCGGAGAAAACATCGACAGTATTGCTTTCACAAGGGTGACGTGCCGGGTTGACCCGTCCATGCGATGAAGTTTACAATTCATATATTTCATGAACAATTGAAATTGAATTCAATATGTCAATTCTCGACACTCCAGCGCCTACACTCCGGCAACTCGAGCTCTTTTTGTCTCTCGCGTCATCCGAAGCCATTGCGGGGGCGGGCGCAAAACTGGGCATGACACCCTCTGCCACGAGCCATGCGCTACGAGCGCTGGAAGACACGCTCGGGGTTGCAGTGGTGGACCGTAATGCCCCAAAGGTTTGCTTTACTTATGCAGGCGAGCAGATATTGCCGCACGTACGTGATGTGTTTGCGGCGCTGCAGCTCATTCAAACTACCGCCAGCGCCAGCGCGGGATTAAAAAGTGGTTTGCTGCGATTGGGGTCATTTGGTGCGAGCTCCTCGCTGAAGCTGCTTCCACCGATCCTGACCGCATTTAAAGCGCGCTACCCTGGGGTAGAGGTATTCGTGACGGAAAAACCGGATGCCGAAATCGAGCAAGATCTGATGGAACGCCGAATCGAGATCGGAGTCGTGACACTTCCCAAGCCGGAGTTCGACACGCTGACATTGTCGGTCGACGAGCTGGTTGCCGTGCTACCTGAATCGCACCCACTAGCAAGCCTTTCGGTCATTCCATTGAAGCAACTCGCCGAGCATCCCTTGGTCCTGACCCATGCGGGCTCGCAGACGCTTATTGCACGCATGTTTTCCCGGGAAGGAGTACGGCCTCGGGTAGCGCACGAGTTGACGCAACTCTTGTCCATCCTTGAATTTGTTTCACGAGGACAGGGTATCTCCATACTCGCTTCCCTTGCCTTGCCGCAGGCCTATCACGGGGTCGTTTACCGCAAGATAGTGCCGCAGTCTTCAAGGCGGGTAGGCCTTGCTTGCCTAAATGATAAAAGGCTTTCTCCGGCTGCACGTGCACTTTGGACGCAGGTCAAGAAGGCTGCGGCCGAAATTCGTACTCGCTAGTCTTTTCGACCCCGTCTCTGCTCAGCGGTGTCTGAACGCTCAACCGCGGGAGATCGCGCACTCCCTCTGTTGCCTTGCATCGAACACGAGCAGCTTCGCCAGGGGAAGCAGGCTGATGTGGTCGACCGAACGTGTGAGCTCAGGATGCAATCTGCAGGTCAGTAAGCTTGCTTGCTTTGGCGGCAAGCAGCGCTGGGACTCGCGCTGCGCGCGCACAAGCCATTGCGTGCTGAATGACTGGATAGGTCAAGTTTTTGTCCAGTTGAAACAAACCTCAATAGGAGTTGTGGATTCTGAATCCTATACTGACCAATCCACAATCTAGCCATCTCCATCATTTGAAAGGTTCTGCCTCCCATGCATAAGTATCTCTGCTGCCTTGCCGCTGCGACCCTCAGCTTCAGCAACGCATTTGCACAAATGAACGACCTCATTGCAAAAGCCAAGATTGATGGTTGGGTGTCGTTGGGCGTACGAGATTCATCAGGTGTGTTGTCCTATTACATAGGCGATGGCAAATATGGCGGTTACCACGTCGATATCTGCCAGCGGATCGTCGTAAATCTTGAGCGGGCCGCCGGTCGCAAGTTGGAAATCAAGTACCAGGCAGTGACCTCCCAGAATCGCATCCCTCTCCTCCAAAATGGAACCGTGGACATTGAATGCGGCTCAACTACAAATAACATCACCCGCCAGAAGGACGTGACGTTCGCGTTAACTACCTATGTCGAGGAGGTTCGCATGGCCGTAAAGTCAAATTCTGGAATAACTTCTCTGGCGCAACTGGACGGAAGAAGCGTTGCCACAACGACAGGTAGCACGTCAGTGCAACTTTTACGGAAACACGAACGTGCGCATCAGGTTGACTTCAAAGAGATCTTCGGAAAAGACCATTCCGATAGCTTCCTGCTTCTTCAATCTGGCCGCGCTGATGCGTTCGTCATGGACGGCCAGATTCTGGCTGGCAACATTGCTACATCCAAAAGCCCCTCGGACTACAAGATCGTGGGCGAAACGATCAGCGTTGAGCCAATTGCCATCATGCTGCGCAAGGACGACCCCGCTTTCAAGAAATTGGCTGACGAGACCATCCGCGACCTGATCAAGAGTGGGGAAATCGCACGCATGTACGACAAGTGGTTCCTAATGCCAATTCCACCCAAGGATATCCGGGTCGGCTTGCCGGCAACTGAGGCTACGAAGGCAGCATGGGCTAGCCCTAACGACAAACCGCTTGAAGATTACCAAAGGAAGTAGTCTTCTTTTGCGCCTGATAAGGTTGGTGGGGCCTAGTCGAGCTCTAACCTGGGCGTCAAGATGCGCTGAGATAGTTGAACATGGCAGGTTGCATGCGCCCGTCACTTTGTAGAAGAAAATTCGCAGAGGCCAACCTGGTGGCCTAGAGACAATATCGAATGTGGTCGCCAACGCGAAATTGACGAGGTGTGCCAGTTTCACAGTAACCATTTTTCAATGAAAGCACAGGTCAGTTCAAGATCGGCACAAACTGCAGAAGGAGATCAAACTGGAACTGGCGACAACAAAAGAAGTCACTGGCGTGGCGGGACATACCTCATCACAAACTGGCTAAGTTTTCCAAGGGCAATTAGATCAAGCTCTTGAGGTTCACTTCATCATTCTAAATGTGGAGACAGCCACTTGTTGCGTGAGTTTCCAGACCCCCAGTTTTTGGTGGGGTCCGGGATTCGAACCGACAGCCAGGAAGTTCAGCGCTTGCGGTGTGTAGCGCCACACGCTACGATGCTTTGCGTTTGAAAACGGCGATGCCATCCTGGTGGACTATCAGGATTACCACCAAGGCGACTATGAGTACGATGTTCAATCCCCCCCCACCTTGTCGAAAGTGCTCAATGGGCGGGCTACGATCAGCCCCGCGATGGCGCTACGTATTGAGCGTTGGCTAGGGCGCGATCACGGCGGGGCCGCTGAAGTGTGGCTGGCGCAGCAAGCGGCGTACGACCTCTGGCAGGCACGCGCGGCGGTGAAAGCGAGCAAGGCGCTCTCGGGCGTCAAGACACTCAAATTTCATTCTGCATAAGCATGGTGCAAACCATCTGGTTAAAACAAGCGACCCCGGCGCTGCTTTCGCGCCGGCACTTTAGTGCCGAGCACGGATATTCGCGTTCTGAAAATTGAGCAAATTAAAAAAGCCTGAGGTGGTAATCGGCTTCGCCCAAAATTACGGTAGATTACCTTTATTCGCACGTCTCAAATAGTGACTTTGTCGAATAAAAAATCAGCCCTAAACCATTCAAGCGGGACGCCTAACGTCGCCCCTTAATTCGAAAGTTGGCCCTCTCTTTAAAACGCATAGGTAGAGCAAATCCACATGATC
>JBILKC010000077.1:0-9914 GCA_044376885.1 Hylemonella sp.
ACGGTGCTCTACCCGGTGCAGTGGCTGGTGATGCAGCCGATTGACTGGTTTTGGCAAGGTGCAAGCTACTTTGAGTCACTCAAGCGTGCGCAGTCTACAGAGGAAGAGGCCCGTAAAAAAATGGGTTTGCAGGCCCAGCGCGCCAATCAGGTTGAGCAGTTGACCCTGGAGAACGACCGGTTGCGCAAGCTTCTCGGACTGGGTGAGCGCGTTACCACCCAGGCTCAGGCAGCCCAGGTTTTGTATGACTCGGCGGACCCGTTTACACGCAAAGTGGTGATCAACAAAGGCCTGGTTGATGGCGTGCAAGCAGGCTCGCCTGTGCTTGACGAGTCTGGCGTGTTGGGCCAGGTGACACGTGTCTATCCGGCATTGAGCGAGGTTACCCTGATCACCGACCGCGAGCAGGCGATTCCCGTTCTCAATACCCGAACCGGTGCCCGGGCAGTCGCCTTCGGCGATACCAGTTCACATGGCAGCGCACTGGAGTTGCGTTACATGGCTGCCAATGCGGACGTGGCCGTTGGCGACTTGTTGACCACCAGTGGCGTTGATGGTGTTTACCCTGCTGGCTTGCACGTGGCCCGGGTGGTCAAGGTTGAGCGCCGTGTGGACACGGCGTTTGCCCGTATTTACTGCCTTCCCGTGGCGCTGGTGGACGGTGCCAGCCATGTCATGGTGCTAGAACCCGTGAACTCCCAGCTGCCGGGGCGCCCGACGCCTGAACCCCAGGCTGCGACGGCTAAAAGAGGCAAACAATAATGATCATGCGCCCGGGTCAGCAACTCCTGCTGCCTGCAAAGCCGCTGTTCATCTGGGGTAGCTTGCTGCTGGTTCTGCTGCTTAACCTGTTACAGAACATCGGGTTGTGGGGCCGTGCGGTCTGGGCACCTGACCTGCTGGCCCTGGTGCTGGTCTTTTGGGGGGTGCACCAGCCTCAGCGTGTGGGCATTGGTGCGGCCTTTGTGTTTGGTTTGCTCATGGATGTCCATCAGGGCAGCGTGTTGGGCCAACACGCGCTGGCCTACTCGGTGTTGAGCTACTTTGCCATTACCATTCACCGGCGCTTGCTGTGGTTTTCAGTGCCTTCACAGGCTGTTCATGTGTTGCCGCTGTTGTTTGCGGCACATCTGGTTCAGCTGACCGTTCGCATGCTGCTTGGGGGTACCTTTCCGGGTTTCCTGATGTTGTTGGCGCCGCTGTTGGAGGCTTTGTTGTGGCCCTTGGTCAGCGTGATTCTGCTGTTGCCCCAGCGGCGTGCGCCTGATCCGGATGCCAACCGCCCGTTATGACAGAGTTGCGCAATGTCGGGGCAGACCTGACCCGTTTTCGGGCCCGGATACTGGTGATCGTTTTTGTCATTCTTGCCTGCTTTTTTTTGCTGGCTATCCGGCTGGTTTATTTGCAGGTCATCAGGCATGATGATCTGAACGAACAGGCTGAAAGTAATCGTACGGCGGTGATCCCCGTGGTACCCAACCGGGGACTGATTCTGGACCGCAACGGCATTGTGCTGGCCACAAACTATTCAGCCTATACCCTGGAGATTACGCCTTCGCGGGTCATGAACCTGGAACAAACCATCGAAGAGCTCTCCAAGGTGATGGACATTGGCGTGCGTGACCGTCGGCGGTTCAAGCGGCTGATGGAGGAGACCAAAGGATTTGAATCTTTGCCCATCCGTACGCGCCTGACCGACCAGGAAGTGGCCCGCTTTGCAGCACAACGGTTTCGTTTTCCCGGCGTAGACATCAAGGCCCGCCTGTTCCGCAGTTATCCCTGGGGTGAATTGGCCAGTCATGTGGTGGGCTACATCGGGCGTATCAATGCGGCCGAAAAAGAGCGTATTGAAGACAGCGATGACCAGGCCAACTACCGGGGCACCCAATACATCGGCAAGCTCGGCGTAGAACAGAGTTTTGAGGCGCAACTGCATGGCCTGACCGGCGTCGATTCAGTAGAGACATCTGCAGGAGGGCGCGCAGTGCGCAAGTTGGCCAGCCACCCGTCGACTCCGGGTAATACGGTGATGCTGTCGATCGATATTAAATTGCAAAACCTGATCGAGACCCTGTACGGGGACCGTCGAGGTGCTCTGGTCGCGATGGACCCGAAATCGGGCGAGGTTTTGGCCTTTGTCAGCAAGCCAACCTTTAACCCCAACCTGTTTGTGGAGGGTATTGACACAGAGAGCTGGCAGGAGCTCAATGGCTCGATTGACAAGCCGCTCCTCAACCGGGCGTTGCGGGGCACCTACCCACCCGGATCAACCTACAAACCGTTCATGGCCATGGCCGCTTTGCAAACAGGAAAGCGATCGTCATCAACCATCATCAACGATGCAGGCTCCTGGACCTTTGGCGGGCACACCTTCCGCAGCCACGGCGACGGAGGGCTTGGCCCTGTAGACATGTACCGCAGCATCGTCATGTCCAGCAATGTGTATTACTACTCGCTGGCCAATGAACTCGGTGTTGATGCCATGCACGACTTCATGAAGCCCTTAGGCTTTGGACAAATGACAGGCATAGACATTCTGGGCGAGGTCAGTGGGGTGTTGCCCAGTCAGGAGTGGAAGCGCAATGCCTACAAACGCCCGGAACAAAAAAAATGGTACGCCGGGGAAACCATCTCCCTGGGTATTGGTCAGGGCTACAACACCTTCACCATGCTTCAATTGGCCAGCGCGACAGCCACCCTGGTCAATGGTGGTATCCGGTATACGCCCAGGTTGGTGCTCTCCACGCAGGATGCGGTGAGCCAGGCCAAGACGCAATTGCCTGTGCCAGAAGCGCAGAATCTGGGCTACTCTGCCGAGAATGTGGCCATTATTCGAAAGGCGCTGGTCGGCGTGACCCAAGAAGGCACCTCAACCCGTGTGTTTGCCGGTGCCGGTTACCTCAGTGGCGGAAAGACAGGCACAGCCCAGGCGGTGGGCATTGGACAAAAAAGCAAATATGACGCACGCAAGATGGAAGAGCACTTGCGTGACCACGCCTTGTACATTGCATTTGCGCCTGCGGATGACCCCAAGATTGCGCTGGCACTGGTGGTTGAGAATGCCGGTTTTGGCGCGCAACATGCAGCACCCATTGCCCGGCGAGTCTTTGACTACTGGTTGCTGGGCCAGTACCCGAATGAAGAAGATATTGCCGCTGTCAAGAAGGGACTGGCCGCGGCTCCGATTGGCAAGCCCAGACTGGCCTCTGAGGTGGCTTGGCCACCTCAGTAATACCGACTAGTGCCGAATTTGGTTGGCAAAGCTCTCTATGCTTGACGCAAAAAGGCATCGAAACCGGTTTTCAAAATCAGCGCACTGACCACCAGAATAAAAGCCAGACGGACAAATCCGGCGCCATGCTTGAGGGCCAGGAATGTACCCAGCAAGCTGCCTGCCACATTGGCCAGCGCCAGCACCAGCGCGAAGTGCCACCAGACATGACCCTTGAAGGAAAAGAGCACAAGGGCTGCTGAGTTGCTTGCCAGATTGAGTAGTTTTGCGCAGGCCGAGGCATTCAGAAAGTCATACCCCAGCCAGCGGACACATAAAAAGACGAAAAAACTGCCCGTGCCCGGGCCGAAAAACCCGTCATAAAAACCAATGCCCAGGCCAATCACACCTGCAACAAGGGCTTCCTGCTGTCCGGCGAAGCGCGGCGCATGGTTGCGCCCCATGTCTTTTTTGACCAGGGTGTAAATCAGCAAGCCAATCAGCACAAAGGGCAGACACAGGCGCAAAAAGCGCGATGAAATCAGGGTGATGGCCCAAGCACCGGCGAATGACCCGATGGCACACAGCACAATGGCAGGGGCCAGAGCAGACCAGCGCAGCTGAACTTTGCGGGCATATTGCCAGCTGGAAAACGCCGTGCCCCAGACCGATGCGGATTTGTTGGTCCCCAGCAGTGTTGCCGGATGCGCTGCCGGGTAGGCGGCGAACAGTGCGGGCACCAGTATGAGCCCGCCGCCGCCAACGATGGAGTCCACAAAGCCGGCCAGCATCGAGGCCAGAGACATCCAGATCAATTCCATGTCATTCTTTTTTCCAAGCAAAAAGCACCGGGTCTCGGTGCTTTTCAGAGTGCATCTTCATTGAATGTAGCCAATGTTTTGCTTGGTATAGGTCTTCCTCGGTTCTTCTTGGCCTGACTCAGGATCAGCTAAGTGGGTGAAATGTACGCTTCGAAATGGGTGTGGACATCAGGATTTACCCTGTTCTGCGGCTTGAATGATCCATTGTGCCGCTTTCTCGGCAATCATCAACGTGGGTGAGTTGGTGTTTCCGCTGGTGATGGTGGGCATAACGCCCGCGTCCACCACCCGCAAACCCTGGATGCCGTGAACGCGCAGCCTGGAATCGACGACGGCCATGGCATTGGTGTCGCTACCCATTTGGGTGGTGCCTACCGGGTGGAAGATGGTCGAGGCAATATCACCAGCCAGTCGCGCCAGTTCTTCATCTGTCTTGAACTGTGCGCCCGGTTTGTATTCTTGAGGCTTGTAGCGCGCCAGAGCCGGTTGGGCCACGATGTTGCGGGTGACCCGCAGGGAGTCAGCGGCGACTTTGCGGTCAGCTTCGGTGGCCAGATAGTTCGGGGCAATGGCTGGCGCATCCTGAAAGTTCGCGCTTTTGATCTGCACCGTGCCGCGGCTGGTGGGGTTCAGGTTACAGACGCTGGCAGTGAATGCCGGGAAGCGGTGGAGTGGTTCACCAAAAGCGTCCAGGCTCAAGGGCTGCACGTGGTACTCCAGATTGGGGTGCGGTTGGCCCGGATCGCTGCGCGTAAATGCACCCAGCTGGGAAGGTGCCATGCTCATGGGCCCGCTTTGCTTGAGGGCGTATTCGAGCGCAATGGCCGCTTTGCCCCACAGCGAGTTGGCCAAGGTGTTGAGCGTCTTGACGCCCTCAACTTTATAGACGGAACGAATTTGAAGATGGTCCTGCAAGTTGGCGCCTACTCCAGGCCGGTCCATTGCCACGTTTATCCCGTGTTGTTGCAGCAGTGCGGCCGGCCCGATGCCCGAAAGCTGAAGAATATGAGGCGAGCCAATGCTGCCGGCACTCAAAATAAGCTCGCGGCGTGCAGTGGCTGTCACCATTTCATGGCCGTTCCACACCCGCACGCCAGTGCAGCGCAAGCCGCCGGTACCCATATCCTGAACCGGCGTGGTAGCTGTTGAAGCGCCTGTTGAAGTGACCGGTTCAATCACCAGTTTTTCAACGTGTGCTGATGTCCACATTTCAAAATTGGGTCTGCCGTAGCAGGTTGGCCGTAAAAAGGCTTTGGCCGTGTTCCATCGCCAGCCACTTTTCTGGTTCACTTCAAAGTAACCCACGCCTTCGTTGCTTCCCCGATTGAAGTCACTGGTAGCGGGAATGCCAGCCTGTTGCGCTGCCTGTGAAAAGGCATCGAGAACATCCCATCGCAGACGCTGCTTCTCGATGCGCCACTCGCCGCCGGAATTGTGGTGCCGCATCAGGGTGCGGTAGGTGTCTTTGCCCTGGGCGAGATCCATCAGCTCCGTGGGCACGCCTTTGGCGCCGTGCATCGCATCGGCACCTTTGTAGTAATCCTCATGGTGTTTGAAGTAGGGCAGGGTGTTTTGCCACTTCCAGGTATCGTCTGCGGTCAGCGTAGCCCAATGGTCATAGTCACGTGCCTGGCCGCGCATGTAAATCATGCCGTTGATGCTGGAGCAACCGCCCAGCGTCTTGCCGCGCGGATAACGCAAGGTCCGGCCGTTGAGCCCGGCAGTTGGTTCGGTGTTGAACAGCCAGTCGGTCCGCGGGTTTCCAATGCAGTACAAATAGCCCACCGGGATATGAATCCAGTGGTAGTCGTCCCTTCGTCCGGCCTCAATCAGCAGCACCCGCTTGCTGGCATCCGCGCTCAGCCGGTTGGCCAGCAAACACCCGGCGGTACCAGCGCCGATGATGATGTAGTCAAAAATGGCGTCAGACATGACCTCTCCGGGAATGCGGCCTTCGGGCGACTCTGGGTTGCTTATTTCGCAACCGGCATGGCGAACTCTGCACCTTTGCCGATGCTTTCAGGCCAGCGCTGCATGATGGACTTTTGCTTGGTGTAAAAACGTACGCCTTCTTCGCCATACGCATGCATGTCGCCGAAAAGCGAGCGCTTCCAGCCACCAAAGCCGTGCCAGGCCATGGGAACCGGAATGGGCACATTGATGCCGACCATACCCACTTGGATACGGCGACCGAATTCACGGGCCACATTGCCGTCGCGGGTAAAGCAGCTCACGCCGTTGCCGAATTCGTGGTCGTTGACAAGCTTGACGGCGGTGCCAAAGTCGGGCACGCGCACGCACGACAGCACGGGACCAAAAATTTCTTCCTTGTAGATACGCATCTCAGCGCTCACGTGGTCAAACAAGGAGCCTCCCATCCAGAAGCCTTGGTCACACCCGGCCCCTGCTTGAGCACCTTTGAAACTGCGGCCGTCGACCAGCAGCTTGGCACCTTCTTTGATGCCTTGCTCAATATAGCCGGTGATACGCTGATGAGCTGCGCCGGTGACGATGGGCCCCATTTCGGCAGCCAGATTGGTGCCGTTAAGCACCTTGAGGGTTTTGGTGCGCTCGATCAGCAGCGGCATGATGCGTTCGGCCACATCGCCCACCAACACCGCCACCGAAATCGCCATGCAGCGCTCGCCGGCTGAGCCATAGGCGGCACCCATGAGGGCATCCACAGCCTGGTCAATGTCGGCATCGGGCATGACCACCATGTGGTTCTTGGCACCGCCCAGAGCCTGCACACGTTTGCCGTGGTGGGCGCCGGTCTCGTAGATGTAGTTGGCAATGGGGGTGGAGCCGACAAAGCTGACGGCCTTCACATCAGGGTGGATCAGAAGTGCGTCTACCGCCTCCTTGTCTCCTTGAACGACGTTGAACACCCCGTCTGGCAGGCCGGCCTTTTTCAGCAGGTCGGCGATGTAAAGGGAGGGTGAAGGATCAGTGGGGCTGGGTTTGAGAATAAACGTGTTGCCGGCCGCGATGGCCACCGGAAACATCCACATGGGCACCATCACCGGAAAATTGAAGGGGGTGATGCCTGCCACCACGCCCAGCGGTTGGCGCAATGTCCAGTTGTCCATGCTGGTTGAGACCTGGTCGGTGAAGTCACCTTTGAGCAGTTGCGGAATGCCGCAGGAAAACTCAACGATATCGATGCCGCGGGCCACCTCGCCCTGCGCGTCGGTGAACACCTTGCCATGTTCGGCTGTGATCAGGTGCGCCAGTTCATCCTTATGCAGATTGAGCAACTCCAGAAACTTGAACATTACCCGTGCCCGGCGAATCGGGGGCGTGTCGGACCAGGCCGGGAAAGCCGCCTGAGCCGAGGCCACGGCTGCTTCTACCTCTTGGGCGTTGGCCAGGGCGGCCTTGCCGGTCACGGCACCCGTAGCAGGGTTAAAAACGTCTTGCGTACGGCCCGAAGTGCCTGCAATCACACGCCCGTTAATGTAGTGGTCAATATTTACTATGCTCATGAAAGAATCTCCTGGTTATGCGCTAGTTTCAAGGAAAACCGTCCTCTTTACCAATGATGTTATTTAAACGATGATATTAATATATTAAATATGACGACCCCGCTTGCCCTGGCTGTTGATCCGCAAACCCTGCGTGCCTTTGTGACCGTGGCCCGTGAGGGCAATGTTTCACGAGCCGCGGCGCGGCTGAACCTGAGTCAGCCAGCGCTCAGCCTGCAACTCAAACGTTTGTCTGCAAGTACAGGGTTGCAGTTGTTTTCACGCACCCCCCACGGCTTGGTTCTCACCCCCGATGGCGCAGCCCTGCTGCCCCAAGCGGAGAAGGCCCTGGGTGGCTTGAGTGACTTTCAGCAAGCGGCCCTGCGCTTGCACGGCACGGTGCGGGGGCAGCTTCGCATAGGTACCATCCTGGACCCGGAATTTATACGTCTGGGTGCTTTTCTCAAAGAGCTTGTGGAGTCTGAGCCTCAAATTGAAACCGAGTTGCGTCAAGGCATGAGCGGCGAGGTGCTGGAGCGTATCGGGCGTGGCGAGCTCGATGTTGGCTTTTACCTGGGTTTGCCAGAAGATGATGCGCTCAATCGGCCATTCGCCCTTTCTGCGCCTATGATTTCTGCTATTTCTTTTGAAGCAAAAATCTTGTCGCATTTCACCTACCGGGTGCTTGCGCCTGCCGGCTGGGGCGAGCAGGTGATCGGTCGCGACTGGCGGGCGCTGGCGGCGCTGCCTTGGTTGGCTACGCCGCCAGCATCTGCCCACCATCGGCTGCTGGCCAGCGTCTATGGCCCGCTGGGCGTGACACCCAGGTCGGTGGCGCTGGTGGATCAGGAGGCATCCATGCTGGACCTGGTGAGGTCTGGTGTGGGCCTGAGCCTGGTGCGGGAGTCAATTGCGATGACCGAGGCCCAGGCGCGCGGCCTGGTGATTGCAGACCGTGTCAGCCTGGCTTGTAAGTTATGTTTTGTTTGTCTGGAATCTCGGCGCAGTGAACCGGTTGTAACCAGTGCCTGGGCTGCACTGGCGCGCGCCTGGCGTTGATCAATGGAAGCGACGGGTTCATTCACCGCCCCGGCCAGTGCGGCGGGCGCTTTTCCTTGAACGCTGCCTGGCCCTCACGGGCATCTTCTGTGAGTGTGAATAGGGCAATCTGGCTTTCGGTAAAGGCCATGCTTTCTTCAAAGCTCATGGCCTCTATCTTTTTCATGGTGTAGAGGCCGCGGCGGATGGCGGCGGGAGATTTGTCCAGCAGCCTGTCCAGCAGCCATTGCAATTTGGCGTCCAGGTCGTCGTCCACATAGTTCACCAGGTCCAGTGCAAGCGCCTGGATGGCGGTAAGCGGCTCACCGGTCAGGCACATTTCAGCAAGCTTGCGCTTGGGAATCAGGTGCTGCAGTACGCTCAAAACCTGGGCTGGAAACACACCCACCTTCACTTCTGGCAAGCCGAAGACGGCGTGGCTGGAGGCCACCGCCAGGTCACACATGGCGAGCAAACCCATGCCGCCCGCCATACAGGCGCCGTTGACACGGGCGATCAAAGGCACGGTACTCATCCTGGCGGCACGCAGCACCTGTGCCACATGGCCGTGCGGCTCCGAATAATCGGTGGTAAAGGCTTGGCTGGCCTGCAAATCAGCCCCGGCACAAAACGCTTTGTTGCCCGCGCCGGTGATGACGATGGCACGCACGTCGCGCTGCTGCTGCGCTTGGGTGATGGCTTGCGCCAGCGCCGCCAGTACAGTGTGGTTGACCGCATTGCGCCGGGCTTCGCGGTTGATGGTGAGCCACAGTAAAGGGCCACGCCGCTCGCTCAGGAGTTCAGGGGCGTTGTCTGGGCTGGAATTGGCTGCTGTCATCGTAACTCCGCTGGGTGGATACACGTTTATAACCGCCTTGAGCGCAGCCTCGCTGATTTCGTTCGCCCTAAGTCTGTCGCACCCTTTTGGTGCGAGCTTGATGCGTTCCGGCTAGGTGTTCAGGGCAGACTAAAGTCACCAATTCCGCCTGCCCGTGTGCTGCCTGCAGTAAGCCGATCCTCGGTGGCATCTTTATTGCTTGACTTGGATGACTTTCACTTTCCAATTCACTCTAAAGGACCTTCATGAACAAGAGACAACTACTAAGAACAGGCTTGGCTGCATCGGCGGCGGCAATAGCAGCCCCCTCCATAGCCCAGACAGCGGCTGGACCCAATATACGTTGGCGCATGGCCTCGAGCTTCCCGAAAAGCCTGGACACCATTTATGGTGGCGCTGAGGTGTTGTCGCGTCGTTTGTCGGCCATTACCGGCGGTAAATTCCAGATTTCTGTTCATGCACCAGGGGAAATCGTCCCAGCGTTTGGCGTGGTCGATGCGGTTCAAAGCTCGGCAGTAGAGTGCTGTCACACGGCCAGCTAT
>JBILKC010000341.1:0-2970 GCA_044376885.1 Hylemonella sp.
AGGGGTCGGCCTGAACAAAACGTGGTGTATTCATGTGTTGACCAGCGGGTGGGTCTCAGGGCCCTTGTAGGGTCGTGTCGGAGCGGGAAAGCCGCACGGTGTGCCGTCGGTCACAGCCACCGTCCAGGGCAATTTGTAGCGTCCGGTGGCCATGTGCTGCATATAGGTATAGGGGCAATCCTGAGCGCCGCCTGTCACTGCAACATAGCCCCGGTGGTAGAGCTGATAGATGTTGTTTTCAACGCCCCAGCCCTGGCGCGCCTCACGCACCAGGTCGGGCCGCAGTTCGCAGGTAATGATCTCATCGGGCCGGCCACCGCCTTCCACCATCACAGTGCCATCAAAATTGCAGAACATGCCCTCACCCATGGAGTCAAACGAGCCATCGCTGCCGCTCATACACACGCTGGCGGTGTAAGCCAGGTTGGTAAAGGCATTGGCTTGGTTGGTGATTTTCCAGGCATGGCGAATGGGTGCGGTGTATCCAGCGGTACGAATGATGATCTCGGCGCCCTTGTAGGCAGCCTCGCGCGACATCTCGGGGAACATGCCGTCATGGCAAATAATCAGCGAAAGTTTGCTGCCGTTGGGGCCATCACACACCGGAATGCCCAGGTTGCCCGGCTCCCAGGGCTCCACCGGAACCCAGGGGTGCAGCTTGCGGTAGTAAAGCCGGATGGTGCCGGTGTGGTCGATGATCAGGCCGCTGTTGTAGGGGTAACCGTCAGGGTTGAGTTCCATGATCGAGAAGCAGCCCCAGATCTTGTGATCCACGCAGGCCGCCTTGAAGGCCGCCACTTCGGGGCCGTCAAGCGTGCACATGATCTCAGGGTTGGTGTCCATGCTCAAGCCGTGCAGCGAATATTCAGGGAAGACCACCAAATCCATCGTGCCCTGATTGCGCCGCGCCTTGGCCACCATGTCGCAGATACGTTGGGTCTGGTGCTTCAGGTCTTGCGGCGTGACAACCACGGGTAATTGAAGTTGCACCAATCCCATGACCACACCGTGAGCTGATTTGTTGAGACCGCCGAGACCGGACATTTGTTTTCCTTCTAGATTGAGGTTAATTGCGTGCTCATCGGGCTGAAGACAGCTCACCCGGGCTGCCGTTGATGATGCTGCCAGGTTTGCAGGTAATCACCAGAATGAGCAAGGTCAGGACATACGGAACTGTGTTGAACAGGTGGTAACCCCAGCCTATGCCAACGGACTGCAGTGCCGGGCCAATCGCGCCGGCCCCACCGAACAACATGGCCGCCCAGACGCAGCGCACAGGGCTCCAGCGGGCAAAAATGACCAGCGCCACCGCAATCAGGCCTTGACCACTGGACACTCCCTCATTCCAGCTGCCGGGGTAGAACAGCGTCAGGCAAGCCCCGCCCAAACCGGCGATCATGCCGCCCGCCGCTGTCGCTGCAATCCGGATACCGGCAACTGAATAGCCCAGCGCACGCGTGGCGTTGGCCGAGTCGCCGGCCATGCGGACCAGCAAGCCCACCCGCGTATTGGCGAACCCCCAGGTCATGATCGCCGCAATCATCAGGCCGATCGGTACCAGGGCATTGACCTGCAAGGCCGAGCGCACCGCTGAGGAGTCGCTCCAGTTGCCCAGAGCAATGAAAGGCAGCTGCGGTGCCTGAGGCTGTATCAGGGGTTTACCCAGATAAAACGCCAGCCCCATGCCAAGCAGCATCAAGGCAATGCCAGTTGCCACATCATTGACGCCTGGCAGTGAGCACAGCACACCATGCAGCGTGGCCAGCAGTCCACCGGTTGCGGCTGCGGCAAATACCCCCACCCAGGGCGAACCACTCACATACGATGCGCCAAAGGCCGACATGGCCGAGAACACCAAAACCCCCTCCAAGCCAAGGTTGATGCGTCCGGATTTTTCGGTCAGGCACTCACCCAGACTGACAAACAGGAACGGTGCGCCAACCCGCAACGCACCTCCGACTATGCCGGCAAAAAATATCAGTGCCTGATCGGCTGTCATGACATCTTGTCCTGTGCGGTGGCTTGAGACGGGCTGAGCCCATCCCTGGGAAAGGCCGAATTTTTCAGGCGCTGCCTGACAGCTTTCCAGTCGGTATGTCGCAGCGCTTCACTGGCCAGAATCAAGACAAAGGCTATGCCCTGTAACAGCAGAACCGAGGCGTCGGGCAGGCCCAGCCGCCTTTGCAGCAGGCTACCTGCCGCACCAAAACCGCCAAACAAAATGGCCACTGGAATCACGGCCAGGGGTTGGTGGCGTGCAATGAAAGACACCAGAATGCCGGCATAACCATAACCGGCGATGAGCGAGGCATTGGCGCTCTGGTGAACCGCAGCGACTTCGATTGCGCCGGCCAGTCCTGCTGCCGCACCGCCCAGCGCGCACGCCAGCAGAATCAGCTTGGAGGCAGGCAAACCTACCAGTTGCGCGGTGCGCGGGTTACCGCCCACGACCCGCACCGCAAATCCGGAAGGGGTGGTGCGCAGCCATAGTCCGGCTGCCAGACACGCCACCAGACCCAGTACCAGCCCCCAGTGCACGTCCGAGCCGCCGATGCCACCGATCAGCAGGCTTTCATGGAGCGTGTAGGTCGAGGGCTTGTTCAGGCTGCCCGGGTCACGCAAGGGGCCTTCCACCAGATGCTTGAAAAGACCAACGGCCACATAGGCCAGCAGCAGGCTGCTGATGGTTTCATTGATTCCCCGGAACTGGCGAAGCCAGCCCGAAAGCATGACCCACGCCGCGCCGGCCAGCATACCGGCCAGACAAATGGCAACGATGCCGGCCAAGTGATTGGGCAGCTGCACACCCTGGGCCAGCCAGGCGCAAGCCAGACCCCCCAACACCATGGCCCCCTCGCCGCCTATGATGATCAGTCCGGCCCGAGCAGGGATTGCCACGCACAGCGCGGTCAGCATCAGCGGGGCAGAGCGTTGCAAGGTGTTCTGCCAGGAATACCAGTCGCCGAATGC
>JBILKC010000342.1:0-2968 GCA_044376885.1 Hylemonella sp.
GCTCGTCCCAGTTGCCATAGGTCAGTTCCCGCCGGGAGTCTCGTACGGCCAATTTGTTGGGGCGCAGGCGCGCATGTGTGGCGACGGCATCGGACAGTGTGAGCAAAGTAGTCATTCGAGGCTTCCCAGCAAAAAAACATAAAAATGGGTTGATTTTTCAGCATTCTGAATTCAGAATACAGTTTTAGTCAAGTCTGGTTTGTGTTGATTGACCCCTTTTACTGGAGAGCCGCATGTCCCCACCGCCCATTGGTGAGCAGTCCGCTGCCGCCGTCATTGCCCGCTTTTTGAAAGCGCGTGGCGTACGCCGTGTCTATGGTTTGTGTGGCGGGCACATCATGCCGATCTGGATGCGACTGGACGCCGAGGGCATCCGCATCGTAGACGTGCGAGACGAACGCGCTGCTGTCTACATGGCCCATGCCGAGGCCCAACTAACGGGTGGGCTCGGCGTGGCGCTCGTAACGGCTGGACCGGGTGTGACCAACGCCATGACGGGTATTGCCAACGCCCATGTTGCGCGTGCATCGGTGCTGGTCCTGTCAGGCTTGCCGCCTTCGGCCCAGGAAAACCGGGGTGCGCTGCAAGACATCGTGCACACCGAGCTGGTGCGCAGCCTGACCCGCTACGCCCGAACTGTGCGGCATCCTGACCTGGTGTTGCAAGAACTGGCCGAAGCCACAGCACGCGCCTTGGGCGAGGCCGGCGAGCCGGGGCCGGTGTATCTGGACTTCCCGGTAGACACCCTTCGCGCCAACGTGTCCACCGCAGTGCAACTTTCCGAGTGCTTTGAACCCCCGGTACTCTCACCGATTCCGCCCTCGCCGCAAGCCGTGCAAATGGCCGTGCACAAGTTGTGGGCAGCCAAGCGCGTACTTTTTATTTCGGGACGCGGCGCTAGCGGGGCTGGGCCAGCGCTGAGCGCTTTGCTCAAGCGCCTCAATGCCGCCTACCTTGATACCGGCGAAAGCCGTGGCCTGATCGAGGATGACCACCCCAGCGTCGTGGCTGCCATGCGGGGCAGCGTCATGGGTCAGGCTGATCTGGTCGTCACTGTAGGGCGCAGGCTCGACTTTCAACTTGCCTATGGCTCGCCCGCCGTGTTCGGCAAGGCTGAATTTGTGCGCATTGCCGATTGCACTGCTGAATTGCGCGACAACCGACGAGGCAACGTCGAACTTTTTGCCAACCCCGCACTGGCATTGCAAGCGATTTTGGATGCCGCACCGGCCACCAAACCCGCGAGAGACCCTGCTTGGCTCACCGGCCTGCGCCAGCAACACGAGCAGCGCTCCGCCAAACTGGTTCTGGCCATGCGCGAAGCGCCTGCAGGCAGCGACGGTCGCATGCATCCCAACCGTGTGCTGGCGGCCCTGCGCAATGCATTGCCTCATGACGCAATCGTTGTGGCCGACGGGGGCGACTTCTTGAGCTTTGCCCGCGTGGGTTTACCAGCACAAACCTACCTTGATCCTGGCTCGCTAGGGTGCATTGGCGTGGGCACCCCCTTCGGGATTGCTGCCAGTCTGGCCTGCCCGGATCGCGTTGTGGTGGTGGCAACGGGTGATGGCGCCTTTGGCTTTAACGCCATGGAAATCGACACCGCTGTGCGACACCAGGCGCCGGTGTTGGTGATAGTCGCCAATAACGGGGCTTGGGCCATAGAGGTGCGTGATCAGCAAGAAACCCACGGCAAAGTCGTGGGAACCCAGTTGCAGTTTGCAGACCATGCCGCCATGGCGCGGGCCTTTGGCATGCATGCCCAAAGAGTGACATCACCCGACGAATTGCCCTCGGCTATCGAACGCGCAATGGCAAACCGCCCAGCTCTGCTGGACATCGTCATTACCCCACAAGCAGCTTCGTCTGACGCCAAATCCGGCTTGGCCTGGGTTCCCGATCTTCAGGCGCTGGCGGCCTGGGACGATGCAGAACGCAGCTGGCGCGCGGGAACATGAGTCCATCTGCAGCCCGCTGCGGGTACCATCACCGTTCATGAAAGCACTACAAGTTGGACCTACGCTGGTTGAGCAAGTTCACAAAGCCATCCTCGCGGAAATTGCAGGTGGCCGCTTGCCGCCTGGTGGGCGGATCATTCAGGAGCAATTGGCCCAGGAACTCGGCGTGTCGCGACAGCCGGTACAACAGGCCCTGACCTTGCTGCGCAAAGAGGGCGTGCTCTGTGATGCGCCAGGACGAGGCTTGCAGGTCGCACCGCTCAACCTCGACCATGTCCGCCACATGTATGAGGTTCGCGCGGTCATTGAAGGTCTGGCTTTTCGCAATGCGGCCAAAAACAACGCTGCTGAAGTTGCGCGGCGCTGCCCTGCTTTGATCCGTGCTGGGCGCAAGGCGGTTGCTGACCAATCGTTTGCCGCCATGATTGCGGCTGACATGGCACTGCACCATTTCATTTATGCTCAGTCGGGCAACCCGCTGCTTGCCCCGTCGATGGAAACCCACTGGACCCAAACCCAGAGGGTGATGGGCGAAGTGCTGATGCGCGACGACAAACCCAGGGACATCTGGAACCAGCATGAGGAAATGCTGAATGCGGTTGCCGCTGGCGATGGCGCTCAGGCAGAAGCGCTATCGCGACAGCACATCCTTGACGCAGCGGACTTCATGATCATGCGCCTTCAAGCAGAGCGGGCCTTGGTCGATTGATCTCGCTGAATTTGCTTTTTGATAACCCACCTGAAGCAGGATAAAGATACGTTCAGGCCGGCCAAAATCCGGAAAGACTCTGACCCGGATGCCATACCGCTCAGAAGTTAGTATTTCCGGCTCAGGGTCACTCCCGTGATTCGTGTGTCAAAACGCGCAAGGCTAATTTCAGCATTCTGATGGTCGTTTGGCAATTGCTGCAAATTTAGCAACAGTCCCTTCGCAGACACCTCCTGTGCGTGACGAGCGCACGAATCTACAGTCGCTGAACCGAACCAAGCGATTCAGCCACAAGCTAACC
>JBILKC010000078.1:0-9857 GCA_044376885.1 Hylemonella sp.
AGCCAGCGTGATCATGTAGCTCGCCACTTGCGCACCTGCACAGAGGAACATCACCACCGAAGTGGTTTTGGCAGCGCGCAGCAGCACGCCATAGACTTCGGCAACCTTCATTTCACGGTGTACAAACAAGGCGATCACCAATGCATAAAACGCCGCAACGACGGCGGCTTCAGTCGGCGTGAAAATGCCGCTTTTCATGCCGCCAATGATGATCAGCGGCATGAGCAGCGCCCAGAAAGCGCGCGCGGTCACTTTGAGTCGCTGTGGCATGGGCATGGGTTGGCCTTCAGGCAAATCAATACCCCGCAACACATAGCGCCAGGTAATGATCAGACCGACGCCCATAAGCAAGCCCGGCACGATGCCTGAAATGAACAGGGCAGAAATCGACGTGTTGGTGGTTACGCCATAAATCACAAAGGGCATGGACGGCGGGATGATGGGCGCAATGATGCCGCCTGAAGCAATCAACCCGGCCGAGGTGTGCATCGGGTAGCCTTGTTGACGCATCATGGGCAGCAATATGGTTGCAAGGGCCGCAGTATCAGCCAACGCCGAACCGCTCATGCTGGCCATCAAGACCGCCGCACCAATGGCCACATACCCCAAACCGCCTCGAATATGCCCCACCCAGGCCTGCGCCATGTCGATAATTCGACGGCTGATACCACCGGAGTTCATCAACTCTCCAGCCAATATGAAGAAGGGTACTGCCAGCAAGGGAAAGCTGTCCACCCCGGCGACCAGGTTTTGAGCCAGCAATTGGGTGTCCCAGAAATTGAGCACCCAGGCCATTCCTGCGCCGGTGAGAACCAGGGCCAACCCCATATTCATGCCGATACCCATGAGCACCAGCATGCCCATGGAAAAAACGACAAATGCTTGTGCTTCAGGTTTCATGCTCACTCCACCTCAGCGCCGTGACCCAGGTTCAGCGGGACCTTGCGTAACAACTCCCAGATCGCCATCAGTGCCATAGCTGTTGCACACAAAAATGCAGGCAAGGGCAGCAGATAGCTTGGGTAGCCCAACACCACTGAGCGACTGCCCATGCCCACCACCACCTGCTGCCAGGCACCCCATGCCAACATGACGCAGGCGGCAATCACCAGCAGTCGAATCAGTGCGCTGGCGGCCTGCAACAGTTGAGGGCGATGATTGAGCAAGCCAACCAGAGACGTAAACGCCATGTGCTCCCCCAAGGGGTAGGCACTGGCCGCACCCAGGAACACCATCCATACAAAAAGCAGGCGCGAGAGCTCTTCACTGGCCGCGATGCCGCTCCCAAATCCATAGCGCAGTACAACATTGACAAAAACAGCTACGGCCATGACCCCGAGGGAAATCGCCATGACCCCCTGGGTCAGTCGCTGGGCCCAATGCAGGCGTTGCACAGCAGGGGCTTGAGAATCTGCCGTGTTCATGCGAGCTCCTTGTGGTGCAACCAATCGGTAACCTGATGGGTTAATTCAGGCAATGGCCGCATGGCGTTGACACACAACACACCAGCTTCGCTCTCGGGCGACTCCAGGGTGTTGAATTGGCTTTGTACCAGGCTGCTTGAGAAGAAATGGGTAGATGCACGGGCAGTCACCCGGGCCTGTGCATCGGACAGGTTAATGCGCATAAAGACAAATTGCAGGCCGGGGCAGGCTTCCCGCAAAGTATTCCTATAAGCATGCTTCAAGGCAGAGCAGGTCAAAGCCACCCCATTGCTGTGCTTCTTGAGTAACTGCCCCAGCTCGAAGAGCCAATCTGCACGGTCAGCATCGGTCAGCGCCACACCGCTTTGCATCTTGTTTCGATTGACTTCGCTATGAAAATCGTCGCCTTCAATCAGTGTCAAGCCCTCAGCCCGCGCCACTTCAACCGCCAAACTGGACTTGCCGCAACCGGCAACACCCATGAAAACAAGCTTGAAAGACATGTTTGGATAGCGCTATCTTTGATAATCTTTAAAAAAGAAACACCACAAAAGCAGGTTTCTTGGAAACTGGATAGCGCTATCATATAGTCCGAATCACGTTGTCAAACTAGGATAAACCCGCACTCATGAGCCAACGTAAACGCCGTTCTAGCGGAAGAATCACCCTGGACGAGGTGGCCGCCCGTGCCGGGGTGAGCCGAATTACCGCTTCCCGCGCGCTGCGCGGTGAGCGCAGCGTGGCGGCTGATTTGTCAGCTCGGGTCACCCAGGCTGCACTGGAACTGGGGTATGTCCCCGACCCCGCAGCGCGGGCTCTGGCCAGTGCGCGCAGCAACACCGTGGCTGTTTTGGTTCCCTTGCTGTCCAACAACCTGTTTGTTGATTTGCTGGAGGCCGTTCACAACAGTCTGCACCCGGCCGGCTACCAGATGTTAATTGGCGTTACCCATTACCGGCCACTTGAGGAAGAGTCTCTGTTGCGCAGCTACCTTGCCCAACGTCCTGCCGGTCTGCTGGTGACTGGCTTTGACCGCACCGAAGCCGCCAAAGCGCTGATCGCTGCCAGCGGCGTGCCATGCGTGCATCTGATGGAGACCTCGAATGACCCGTCTTCATTTTGTGTAGGTTTCTCCCAAGCTGATGCGGGGGAGGCCATGACCCAGCATTTATTGTCCCGGGGGCGTAAAAAAATCGCCTTTGCCGCTGCCCAGCTAGACCCCAGAGTGTTGCAGAGACTGGCGGGTTATCGCCGGGCCATGGCGCAAGCCGGTCTCGCGGCACCCAATTTGGAGTGGCTGAGCCCGGAGCCCTCATCCCTGTCACTGGGCGGGCTGCTGATGGAGCAGCACCTGACGGCTCAACCCGATGTAGACGCCATCTTTTTTTGTAACGATGACCTGGCGCAGGGCGGCTTGTTGGCTGCACTCAGATTAGGCATTGCAGTACCGCAAAAGGTAGCGATTGCTGGCTTTAATGATCTCTCCGGCAGCGACCAGATGTGGCCGCCTTTGACGACCATACGCACCCCCCGGGTCGAGATTGGTAAAAAGGCCGCTTCCATGCTGCTGCAGTTGATGAAATCCGAAACAGTAGCTTCCAACAGTCTCGATCTGGGCTGGACTTTGATTCAGCGGCAAAGTACCTAGATATCTGGTCAGCAGCGCGTTTGAAACAAAAAAAGGCGACCCAACTCCAGCTATTCAAAAAAAACAGCTCAGATTTTTGGAGTTATTTTTTGGCGGCTGCCAGTTCTTTCTCCAAAATATCGATCCGCTGCTGCAAGGCTGCCATACGAGCGTTGAGTGCGCCTACGTTGAACACGCTCTCATTGGCGGCAGGGGCATCCAACCTGTTGCCATAGCCCAACCAAGAAGAATCATAGATCCGCACATTCTTGAAACCGAGTTGCTCCAGGACACCGGCGGTTTCTGAAGCCCGCACACCGGACTGGCAATACACCACGGTTTCTTTGTCCGGGTCCAGCCCGGCATAAAGGTTTTTCAAGTCGGACGTGGGCTTGAGCGACATGCCCGCTGTATCGGCCACCTGTTTGAGGTTGAACTTGACGAGTGTCTCCGGGTCTTTCCAGTTTTGTTCATAAGGAATGTTGATGGCACCCGGAATGTGGCCTCCTCGCAGGGCGCGGATGTCTTCACCGGCAAATTCTTTGGGTGTGCGGGCATCTATGATCTGCACGCCGGATGACTTGGGGCGCGAGATCATTTCGGCTGTGGTCACAGACACCCCGGCGCTTGGAACAAGCTTGAGCTTGACTGGTGTAACTTTAGGTGGAGTCGTTTCAACGGCCAACCCTGCAGCTCTCCAGCCCTCAATACCTTCATGAAAAACACTGGCTTTCATGCCGCCAAAATAGCGCAAGGTGTAGCGGCCAAAATAAGGATTCCAGGTTCCTCGAGAGCCGTAAATCACGGTCTCCACGGCCGGGTTGATCCCGGCGTTGCCCAGAAGCTGTTCAATCCGCTCGATGGCAATAAAGTCTTCTGAGTTGGGGTCACGCAACATGGAAGCCGCATCACCAAAGTTGAGTGCGCCCGGCAAATGACCCTTGGCAAATTCACGGGCGTCTCGAACATCCCAGACTTGCGCGCCGCGTTTAAGTGCCTCCTGAACGTAGGCCTGATCAACAATGGCCTGGGCGAAAGCCGCAAACGTCATGGCGGACAAAAACCCGGCACTCAAAGCTTGGCGTGCAATTCGAGCATATGGCGTGAGATCAATGCGCATGAAAAACTCTTTATTGATGATGAATCGGAGGTTGGCAGCGAGGTAAGTCTCTTTTGGGTTTCGCCGGGAAATGCACTTTACCTGAACCCAAGCTTGAAATTTGGCCCACTCGCCCATAATTGCGGGCTGTCTGGGTATCAGCCCGGACGTCTTTTTTCCAAAACCTCCTTCAGACCAAAAGTTTTCACATGTCAAAGCAAACCCTTTCATTTCAGGCCGAAGTTGCCCAGCTTTTGCACCTTGTCACCCATTCTTTGTACTCCAACAAAGAAATTTTTCTCCGCGAATTGATCTCGAATGCTTCGGATGCCTGCGACAAACTGCGTTTTGAGGCTATCAATGAGGGTGGCTTGTACGAAAACGACGCCGAGCTGAAAGTGAAGGTGACCTTGGATGCGGCTGCCAAGACACTCACAATCACCGACAACGGCATTGGCATGAGTGCGCAGGAAGCCATTGATCACCTCGGTACGATTGCCAAAAGCGGCACCAAGGACTTTGTCAGCAAGCTCAGCGGTGACCAGAAAGCAGACTCCAACCTCATCGGTCAGTTCGGTGTGGGCTTTTACTCGGGCTTTATCGTCGCCGACAAAATCACTGTGGAATCACGTCGCGCCGGCTTGAAAGAAACTGAAGGCGTGCGCTGGATCAGCGGTGGCTCCGGGGACTTTGAGGTGGAAAACATCACCCGCAGCGCGCGCGGCACCAGTGTGATCCTGCATCTGCGCGAGGACGCATATGACTACGCCCAGGCCTGGAAGGTCAAGGGCATCATCAGCAAATACTCCGACCACATCAGCCTGCCCATTCTGATGGAGAAAGAAGAATGGAAAGACGGTGAATTGATCAACCCGTCTGATGAAAAGGGCGGACGCCAGCCCGGTGGCATGGTCAAAACTGGCGAATGGGAAACCGTCAACAAGGCCAACGCCATCTGGGCGCGCGCCAAGAAAGACATTAGCCAGGATCAATACGACGACTTTTACAAGCAGATCAGTCACGACTTTGAAGCCCCGCTGGCTCATACACACAACCGCGTTGAAGGCAGTACCGAATACACACAATTGCTCTACATTCCCGGCAAAGCGCCGATGGATCTGTACAACCGTGAAAAGTCTGCCGGTGTGAAGCTTTACGTCAAGCGCGTTTTCATCATGGATGACGCAGAAGCTTTGCTGCCAACCTACTTGCGGTTTGTCAAAGGCGTGGTGGATTCGGCTGATTTACCGCTCAACGTGTCCCGGGAGCTGCTTCAGGAAAGTCGCGATGTCAAAGCCATCCGCGAGGGTTGCACCAAGCGGGTGCTTTCGATGCTGGAAGACCTGGCCAAACACGATGTCGCCCCTGCTGCCAACGCCGCGACCAATGAGGTCACCGATGTCCTGAGCGCCCAAGACAAGCTTGATGCGGAAAAGAACGCTGGCAAGTACAGCCAGTTCTACGCTGAGTTCGGTGCAGTGCTCAAGGAGGGCTTGGGCGAAGATTTCGCTAACAAGGACCGCCTGACCAAGCTGCTGCGCTTTGCCTCCAGCACCTCGGATACGGTCAGCGTGAGCTTTGCCGACTACAAGGCGCGCATGAAAGACGGGCAGGAGGCTATTTATTACATCACCGCAGATACGCCGGCCGCTGCCAAAAACAGCCCCCAGTTGGAGGTATTCAAGAAAAAGGGCATCGAAGTGCTACTGATGACCGACCGGGTGGACGAATGGGCTTTGAATTACGTCCATGAATTTGACGGCACACCCCTGCAAAGCGTGGCCAAAGGTGCCGTTGATCTGGGTAAATTGCAAGACGAGGCCGAGAAAAAAGCCGCTGAAGAAGCCGCCGAGGCTTTCAAACCCCTGCTCGCCAAGCTCAAGGAAGCGCTCAAGGACAAGGCTGAGGACGTGCGTGTCACCAGCCGCCTTGTGGACAGCCCGGCCTGTCTGGTGGTGCAGGATCACGGCATGAGCACGCAGCTGGCGCGCATGCTCAAGCAGGCCGGACAGTCGGCACCCGAGGTTAAGCCGGTGCTGGAGGTCAACGCCGAGCATGCCCTGGTCAAAAAGCTCGATGGCTCGGTGCACTTTCACGACCTCGCCCACATTCTCTTTGACCAGGCCCTGCTGGCCGAGGGCGGAATGCCGGCTGATCCGGCGGCCTATGTGAAACGCGTCAACGCCATGCTGGTCTAGAAAGAAGGGGCGCTCCCCCCGTAGTACATTCCCTCAATCGGCCTTTGAACCCCGGCTGCAACCGGGGTTTAAGGGTTACTCAAAGCCCAGGGACTGCCTCAGGCCCGCGTTCTCAACGCCGCTTAACAGACTGATGAGTTGATGCGCTGCAGCAGGCTCTTTGGCCTGGGAACTGACAGCGGCCACATAACGTGTCGCCAGCTCAAACGCCTTGGGTAACACATCGATCAGGTCCACCCCAGGGGTGAAATTGATCTCGGTCACCTGGGTACAGCCGATAGACCCAACCTCGCTGGCTTGTGCCAGCGCCTGCATGGCGGTCGCGCCGTTCGGGTAAGTGCGCAAGCGAGGTGCCAGTTCGGTGTCAATGCCCAGTTGCTTGAGTACATTGAAGAAGTGAATACCCGCGGTCGCCTTGACCGGATCAGGGAAATATACAGAGGTGGCTGCCAGCAGAGCTGCCTTGAGCTCGGCCGGGGTGCTCACGGCTGGGTGAGCCTCTCCTGTCTTGATGGCAATTCCGGTTTTGACATCGCCCAATGACCTGGCACTGCCAGAGACCACATGCCCGCTGACTGTCAGTTGGTCAATCAGGCTCTGGCTCAAAATGACAACATCACAGGCCTCCCCCGCGACCAGCTTGTCCCGCATGACACCAACCGCGCTGAATGTGCCATGGATGGCGCATCCACTCTGAGCAAGGAAGCCTTCGCTGACTTGATTAACAAGGGCTTGTGCAGCACCGCCGCTCAATACATGCAAGGATTTCATGAGCTTCTACAAAGGTTAATCAACCGTGATGCCGGCTCTTTTGATCACGCGGGCCCACTGGGCAATGTCGTCCCGGGTGTATTTGTCAAACGCCTCCGGCGTCATGACCATGGGAACAGCACCCTGGCGACTCCAGAGTTGCTTGACTTCGGCTTGCCCGACAATTTTGGAAATGGCTTCATTAAGCCGATCGACGATAGCCTTGGGGGTTCCCTTGGGTGCCATCAGACCGAGCCAGATGCTGGCCTCGTAACCCGGAACGCCGGATTCGTTGACTGTAGGTACATCAGGCATCACATCCGAACGCAAACGACCCGTGGTGGCAATGGCCTTGACCTTACCCGCGCGCACCTGCTCAGTCATGGTCGTGACCGCATCAAACATGAGGTCAACCTGCCCGCCGATCAAGTCGGTGCGGGCACCGGAACTGCCCCTGTAAGGAATATGGACCAGATAAACACCGGACATGCTCTTGAACAATTCACCTGCCGTGTGGTAGGGCGTACCGGTGCCACTGGAGGCATAGTTAAGCTTGCCCGGGCGCTCTTTGGCCAGCTTGAGTAAGTCTTTAAGGTTGTTGGCGGGAACAGACGGATTGGCCACCAGCACCAGGTCCGAGTAATTGACGGGTGCCACAGCCACAAAGTCACGCATCAGCTGAAACGGTTTGTTGGAAATCAGTGTTTCATTGACGGTATGCGTGTTGGACATCATCAGCAAGGTATAGCCGTCAGGCGCTGCCTTGGCAGCCAGATCGGTTCCGATGATGGAGCCTGCGCCGGGCTTGTTATCAATTACAAAAGACTGGCCCAGGGCATCACTCAGGCGCTGCGCTATAAATCGGGCATAGTTGTCAGCCGGGCCACCTGTGGCAAAAGGCACAATGATTTTGACGGGTCGGGCTGGGTAGGTGGTTTGTGCGTAAAGCGGGGCCAGGGCGGACAGGAGCAGCCCCAGTCCGAGCAAGCCTCTACGAAGGGTAAGAAATTTCAAGACAGGACTCCTCATGTTTTTATGGGCTGCAAGGGGTGCAGTGGCATGTTGTATTTTGCCGCAATTGCCGGACTAAGCCTGCCTTCGGTCAGAGAACTCAGACCACTAAAGGTGCCTCCTGCATTGCTTCAAGCTGGTCTTGCAAGGTTTGAACCTGTCCTTTCCAGTAATCGCTACTTCCAAACCAGGGGAAGTTGATCGGGAAAATCGGGTCTTGCCAGCGCATCGCTAGCCATGCGCTGTAATGAATCAGGCGCAGGGTCCGCAGCGGCTCGATCAGGGCAAGCTCCCGCCGGTCAAATTCGCGAAACTGCTCATAACCATCCACCAGACAGCCCAGCTGTCGGGTTTTCTGGACGCGGTCGCCTGAGAGCAACATCCACAGGTCTTGAACGCTGGGGCCCATTCGGGCGTCATCCAGATCGACAAAATGTGGACCCGGGCCGCTGCTGGCCGGGGCATCCGAGGGTGTCCATAGAATATTGCCGGCATGGCAGTCGCCATGCAGACGAAGCAGTCTGATCGGCGCATCGGCAGATCCGGCTTGACCTTCAGACGGGCCTTTGGATTGACCTTCCTTTTGGCGATAAGCCCTTTCCAGACAAGGGTATTTCGCTATTAAATCAAGAGCATCCTGACATGCAGTGGCCCAAGCCGACTGGACGTCGAGCGGTACCATCTCATGGGCCAGCAACCAGTCGCGCGAAGCAGCGCCAAAGGTCTGCAGGCTCAACGCAGGTCGCACAACAAAGGGGCGGGCGGCGCCCACGGTATGAATGCGAGCCAGAAATCGGCCTGTCCATTCCAGCACCTCGGTGTCGTCGAGTTCGGGGGGTCTGCCCCCACGACGCGGGCTGACCGAAAAGGCAAACCCGGCGAACTGATGTAGCGTCTGGCCTTGCAAGGTCAGCGGGCCGATGACCGGTATTTCGGCCTGCATCAATTCGGCAGCAAAAGTGTGCTCCTCCAGAATCTGTGCATCCTGCCAGCGTTCAGGGCGGTAAAACTTCGCCACCATGATCTGCCCATCTTCAAGATTAACCTGATAAACCCGGTTTTCATACGAACTCAAAGCTTGCAGACGCCCGTCACCCATCACGCCGACCGAAGCCAGGGCGTCCAGCACCACATCTGGTGTCAACGCTTCAAAGGGGTGGGTGGCTTGGTTTGTCTTCATGGAACCATTGTCGCTGCTGCATCTGCATGCAGATCATCTTTTGACCATCGGTTTCATCGGTAAAGATGCGCAGGTGTGCAGAATCGCTGTAAAGTGAGCGAATGAAAAGTTGGAGTCGACGCAAACGCCTGATCACCCGACGGGGGCTTTTTTATTCCCTCCTCCTGTGTTTGGCGATCATGGCTTTTGGTGGCCTGGGTTTCTGGCTGCTCGAGCCTAAAGTTTTGACACTCAGCGACGGGCTTTGGCTGGCTTTCACCACCGCGGCCACCGTGGGTTATGGGGATCTGGTGCCAAGCACCTACCCCTCGCGGGCTTTCGCTGTGGTCGTCGTGCTGATAGGTCTGGCGGTTTTATCGCTGGTCACTGCCTCAGTAGCGGCCATGTTTGTTGAGACTGAAGAGAGGCAGATTGAGCAGGATCTGATGCGTGAGATTAGCGAGTTGCGCGTCGAAGTGCGTGCCTTGCGCGATGAGATTAACGCCAACACCAAGGCTTAAAACACACCATGTGACCTTGGCGCTGACCACCTAACCCCACACGGGCATAGTCAGGAATTTTGTAACTC
>JBILKC010000343.1:0-2946 GCA_044376885.1 Hylemonella sp.
CGATACCCACAAAAGCCGAAAACCCGGCTCCGAACAGGCTCAGGGCCAGCCCGGTCGCGTACTGGTTGGTGCCCAGCCAGATCACCAACACCCCGAATACGGCCGCCAGCAGTGCGCCCGCACCGATGCCGGCGGCAAAGCCCAGCCAGTCGCTGCCGGTGTGCACCACCGTGGCAAAGCCGGCAATGGCGGCGCACAGCATCAGGCCTTCGGCCCCCAGGTTAACAACGCCGGCTTTTTCGTTGATCAGCAACCCCAATGCAGCAATCGCCAGTACGGTGCCGGCGTTAAGGGTGGCGGCAATGAGCAGTGCGTAGGATTCCATTAGCGGCCTGCCTTGCGTTGGACGCGGTAGTTGATGAGGGTGTCACAGGCCAGCAGGCAAAACAGCAGCAGGCCCTGGAACACACCGGTGATCGATTTGGGCAGGCCCAGGCGTGACTGCGCCAGCTCGCCGCCAATGTAGAACATGCTCATGAGAATGGCAGAAAAAATCATGCCCACCGGATGCAGCCGTCCCACAAAGGCCACGATGATGGCTGCAAAACCATAACCGGCGGGCACATAGGGTGTGAGCTGGCCAATTGGCCCGGCCACTTCAAGTGCGCCAGCCAGTCCGGCCGCACCGCCCGAGACCAGCAGGGCCACCCACAGCGCCTTGCGTGAAGAAAAACCGGCGTAGCGGGCGGCGGCGGGTGCGAGTCCGCCTACTTGCAAGGCAAAACCGGCCTTGAGCCGGAATAAAAACACCCACAGCGCGCCTGCACCCAGCAAGGCCAGGAGCAGGCCGATATTGACGCGTGAACCATCCATTAGCCGGGGGATACGTGTCACCGCCTCAAAGGTCTGGGACTGTGGAAAGTTATAGCCCTGCGGGTCTTTCCAGGGGCCGTGCACCATGAAATTGAGAATCTGGATGGCCACGTACACCAGCATCAGGCTGACCAGGATCTCGCTGGCATTGAAGCGGTCACGCAGCAACGCAGTCAGACCGCCCCACAGCATGCCCCCGATCACGCCGGCCAGCAGCAGCGCCGGGATGATCCAGGCTCCGGTGGCCTTGTCGGCCATCAAGGCCACGCCACCGGCGAATACAGCCCCCATCACAAACTGCCCCTCAGCGCCGATGTTCCAGACATTGGAGCGAAAGCACACGGCCAGGCCCAGAGCAATGATCAGCAGGGGCGTGGCCTTGACCATCAGCTCGCCCAGGGCGTAGGCGGATTTCACCGGCTCCCAGAAAAACATTTGCAGCCCGCGCACCGGGTCCTTGCCTAAAGCCATGAATAACAGCACGCCCAGCAGCACGGTGATGGTCAGCGCCAGCAGCGGCGATGCAATGCCCCACACGGCCGAGGGTTGCGGGCGCGGTTCAAGCCTGAGCATCCGATGCCTCCAGAGACGCAAGCTGCTGCTGTACATCGGTGTGCCACAAGCCGCTCATCCATTCGCCAATTTGCTCGATGCTGGCTTGCGCTGTGGGTACATCGGGTGAGAGCCGTCCCTTGGCCAGCACATGCAGGCGGTCGCAGATCTGAAACAGTTCCTCCAGCTCCTCGCTCACCACCAGCACCGCACAACCGGCGTTGCGCAGGGCCAGGATTTCGCCGCGAATCTGCGCGGCAGCACCCACGTCCACACCCCATGTGGGTTGAGAGACGATGAGGACCCGCGGGCGGGCATCAATCTCGCGACCCACGATGAACTTTTGCAGATTGCCACCCGAAAGACTGCGTGCCGCAGCATTGGGGCCAGAGGCCTTGACTTTGAAGCGCTCAATGATGGTTTGGGCCTGGGCCTGGAGCACCGTGCCGCGAATCCAGCCCCCTGGGCCGACGGCCTCTTGGCGGGTCAGCAACAGGTTACGCGCCAAGTCCAGCGTAGGTACGGCACCGCGCCCCAGCCGTTCTTCGGGCACAAAGTGCAGGCCCAGGGCCCGCCGGCGCGCTGGGTTCAGGTGCCCGGCGCTTTGGCCCGCCAGTACGATGGCATCGGCCGGCGCGCGCGTGTCTTCGCCTGAGAGGGCAAACAGCAGTTCGCGCTGACCATTGCCCGACACGCCGGCGATGCCGAGCACTTCGCCGGCACGCACCTGCAGGTGAATGTCGGCCAAATCCGTGCCAAAGGGTTCGCTGCGGGGCAGGCTCAAAGCACGGGCCTGGAGCAGCACGCGGCCAAGCTGGGGCGCGCTGTGCTGCAAGGTGGGTGGTTCTGCGCCTATCATCAGGCGGCTCAAAGAGGCATTGCTTTCTTCGCGCGGATCACAGACCCCGGTGACCTGGCCGCCGCGCAGGACGGTGCAGGCGGTGCACAGTGCACGTATTTCGTGCAGCTTGTGGCTGATGTACAGAATGCTGCAACCTTGGTCGGCCAGCTGGCGCAGCACGACAAAGAGTTTTTCCACGGCTTGCGGGGTGAGCACCGAGGTGGGCTCGTCAAGAATGAGCAATTGCGGGTCGGTGAGCAGCGCCCGGATGATTTCCACCCGTTGCATCTCGCCCACGCTCAGGGTGTGGACGGGGCGGTGAGGGTCGATATCCAGGCCGTATTGGGCCGCCTTGGCAATAATGCGCCGACTCACTTCAGCCAGCTTGAAGCGTTTGTCCAGGCCCAGCCAGACGTTCTCGGCCACTGTCAAGGTGTCAAACAGGCTGAAATGCTGAAACACCATGCTGATGCCCAGGGCCCGGGCTTCCTGCGGGTTGGCCACGCGAACGGCCTGGCCGTTAAAGTGCACCTCGCCTGCGTCGGGCTTGACAGCGCCGTAAATGATCTTCATCAGGGTGGACTTGCCCGCGCCGTTTTCGCCCAATACCGCATGGATCTGCCCAGGCAGCACGCTCAGGGATATCTGCCGGTTGGCCACCACACCGGGGTAGCTTTTGGTGATGCCCGACAGCTTCAACCGGGTGTGGGCAGATTCTGAAGCGTCGGTGATCATGGTGG
>JBILKC010000079.1:0-9783 GCA_044376885.1 Hylemonella sp.
TGAACTGACGCAGGACGCCATCCAGCGCGGTGCAGGCGTGGCGTGCGGGGGCGAGCGTATTGGCAACACCGGCAATTTCTGGCAACCCACGGTTCTCACCAACGTACCCCAGGAGGCCAGCGTTTTCAACGATGAGCCCTTCGGCCCGGTCGCAGCGATTCGTAGCTTCAACACGCTTGAAGAGGCCATTAGTGAGGCCAACCGGCTGCCTTATGGGCTCGCCGGCTATGCCTTCACACGGTCACTGAAGAATGCCGACTTACTCTCTAGGCGCGTGGAGGTCGGCATGCTTTGGGTGAATATGTCCGCCACGACGTCAGCCGAGATGCCATTTGGCGGCATCAAGGACTCTGGGTACGGTTCTGAAGGCGGCCCGGAGGCCCTGGAAGCCTACCTGAACACACGCTCCGTAGCGGTGATGAATGCCTAACATCAACTTGGGTTGATAAGGAATTTTTTTCGAGGCAAAGCGCTGATCCTCGAACTCACCAAAACAGGGGGCTTAAAACTCACGCATCAAGTGGTTATCTCCAGATTCAGGCCCCGCAGCAGGCGGAGAAAGGCTTATCAAACCTCGTTTGTCTCAAAACCACATGACTTATTCGGACTTGGTTCCGAGCCGTTAATTTGCGGGTTATGGCAAAGCTGGCTTTGAACCTTGCTGAATAAATCTTCGTTGGCAACCGTCTGGAGCTGATTTAGCTACCAAGTCAAGACCCAGCATGCCGCTAGCACCCGGACGGTTTTCAACAATCACTTGCTGCCCAAGTCGCTCTGACAATTAAGGAGCGATGAGCAGCGCTATCAAGTCAGTAGTATTGCCGGGTGGAAAATGAACAATGATTTTTATGGGTTTATTGGGAAATGAACCAGTCTGAGCATTTGCAACTTCAAAAAAGAAAATGGCGAATCTTGACACCTAGTTTTGAATAAACGAGTTTGCAGAGTGCCTTTCATTAAAAAAATTACTTTTTCCTGGGAATGACAGGGACTAACAACCGTGCTTTGTGCTTGGGCCCCGTATGCAGGGTGACCTTGCCTCCAAAAATTGCGGGCGGGCGGTCTTGTTCATCTTCATGCGTGAATGGGCCACACCCCTTCATCGGATTTTTCATATTCGAGAGAACGGCAGCAGCATCGTCATGCTCATAGTCACGTCCGCGAATAGACAACGCTATGCTGTACCCCTTTGGCACCAAAATGCATGTGGGCCAAATTTCCACATCCAATTCGTAAATTTCTCCTGGCTTTAATGGTTGTTTTTCGGTATGGGTATGCCAAGGGCGGTAAGGCAGACTTTTCTTTTTATCCAATTTGCGATGCGAGGCTCTAAGCCAACCTTGTGCAATGGGTGTTTTAGGGTCTAGGGCACCATGGAAGAGCACCTCTTTGCCATGTGGATCAAACACTCGCACCACCGCAAAAATATCCGCATCAATCGTCGAAGACGATATGAATATTTTGAGAGCCATAGGCCCTGTTAACTCAACCTCTTGGGTTTGCGGTGGAAAGGCAAAGGTTACGCCATCTCCCATCATGTCGTATTGAAGCTGAGCCTCTTGCTTCAATGGAAACTGAGAAAAGGTTTTTTTCTGAGGCTCTAAGTAGAGCGACGTCCATTGGGTTCGTTTCAATGGCCACTCGTTTTCAGAACGAGGTGTGAATTTTTCACCAGGGCTTCTTACCAGCAAAGACACCTTGGAAGTTTTGTCCCAACCATTTTTCTTACCCTTGAGATAAAAATCAAAGAAACGCTTTTGGATAGCAAGGCCATAGTCTGTGTAGAAAGGCGCCCAGTGGGATCCTCCGTGGACCTCTAACCACTTGTTTTTAGATTTTGATCGCACAAACCCTTCGAAATTACCGCGGGTGTGCAAGCCTTGGCCACCCCAGTTTGCAGCACTTAAAAGCGGTATGTCCACTTTGTCTAAGTTAGCCGAACGCTCGACGTACCAATCGCACATCATTTCGTTGTCCATGATGCGCTTCCAAATGTCTTCTATGTTTTTACGCAACTCTTCTTCAGGTAAGGTCAGGGGCCCGCAAACTGTCTCACCTGTGATCGGATTTTTTTTACCTCTGTCACCCACCCCGTGCTGAACCGTTTTGATTTGCATTTCCAGCCAATTTTTACGGAACGAGCAGGCTATACCCCCATGCCGATTGGATTCGCGGTAGTTATCGTTCCACCCTTCCCAGACACATATGGCAGCCAAAGCCTTGGGTTTACTTGCAGCAGCACGCCACTGGTTACTGCCGTAGTAAGAAATACCATTCATCCCCACACGGCCGTTAGACCATTTTTGTTGTGCAGCCCACTCGATGCATAAATGGATGTCTTTTGTTTCTCGTGCATTGTTGTGGTCCATGAACCCAGGCGATCTGCCTGCGCCACGTGAATCAATCCGAATACATACGTATTCGTCGGGTACCCATTTCTCAGGATCAACGACTTCCCAGTTTTGGTATTTGTTACTTGATCCGCGCATGACATCAGGGTTTTCACGCTCCATGATTTCCCATGCAGTTTTATAACCCTCCTGAAAAGCAAGTCCCTTGCCGTATGGTCCGTAGGAAAGAATGACTGGAAACTTTCCCTCATGGATTGGTCGGAAAATATCTGCACGTAAAACGAGTCCGTCATCCATCACAATGGGCATGTCCCAATCAATGTGCATTCCGTCTCTTATTTCCGATTTCCAAGCATCCATTTTTGTCTCCTGTGTTTTGGTATGGTTTATTCTATGCCTCAAGATATGAGGTTGTACCAGTAGGCATTGAAGATGCTAACCTAATATCCTTCACTAAAAACCAGGAGACATCAAAATGACATCGATTCGCACATTCACAATTTGTCTTGCTTTTATAACCAGTGCGCTAACTTGCACTCACGCGAACGCACAGTCTGCCTCTAGCTATCCTTCACGCCCTATCACCATGATTGTTCCTTTCTCGCCTGGAGGACCAACTGATAGTTACGCACGTTTGGTTGCTTTAAAAATGCAAGAGCGTTGGGGGCAGCCCGTAGTAGTTGAAAACAAGCCCGGTGGCACAGGCGTACTTGGAAATAATTTAGTCATCAAATCCCCGCCCAATGGCTACACACTACTGTTCACATCTAACAGTGCGCACTTAATCAGTGCGCTCTTGAAAAATCCTAAGCCATACGACTCGATAAAGGACTTTACGCCGATCAGCATTGCGTTGAAATACCCGATGTATCTTTTGATCAATCCCAATCTCCCTGTCAAAACAGTACCGGAATTTATCGCATACGCAAAAGCTAATAGCGGCAAATTAAATTACTCTAGCGTGGGTCTTGGTAGTGGTGGTCATCTCGCTTGTGAGCTTTTCAACATAGCGGCCGGCACCAATATCATCCACGTGCCTTACAAAGGCGCTGCACCTGCGCAGGCCTCGACCATTGCGGGAGAAACCCAGATGTTTTGCGACAGCGTTGGCAACTCCCAGTCCATGGTCGATGCCGGAAAACTGCGTGGCTTAGCTACCTTTTCAGACAAACGCGTATCGACTGTTGAAAACGTTCCTACTTTGGGTGAGTTTGGCCTCACTGGTTTGTCAGCATACATTTGGTTAGGCCTTCTAGGCCCTCCAGGCATGCCAGTTGATATCGCCAACAAACTCAATGCAGAAATGATACGCATCATGGCCCTGCCAGATGTCAAGGAACGCGCGCTCAAAGGAGGAAATGAAATTGTTGCCAATACCCAGGAACAATTTATCAAAGACATGGGCCAAGAGATTGAATTTTGGACCCGGGTCATCAAACAGAAAAATATCAAAGAAGATTGAATAAAAAAATGCTGTGCGTCTTGAAATAGTTTGCGATAGATACTTGAGCAACATCCTACGAACTGCAAACCAATTGCTCGACTTGTGACACGGTCTGACCTATAGCGTCGATGACCATAAGCCGATAGGGCACAGCATGTCTGGGCTGGGAGGGTCGGTGCAGGCACATTGGAATTGCCGTTAATGCTCTGTGCCAGCATTCAAGATGCATGACCTACCAAAGCAAGAATTTCTATCAGACACCAAGTTCACGGGTGGACTGCTCTGTCAATATCTGACCGGCACTGACTATCGCTTGGGTGCCGGCACAGCCACTGCTTATCTAAACAGCATCCCAAGCCGGTTGAAGGCAGCTGTTGAGCTGGTTTTATTGAGAGTTTGAATCCCTGTTGCCCCGCCAGTCATTGGCAATGTTGCTGAGCATATGAATGCAGGCCTGCTGACCGACTAACCGAATGTCCACGACACATTCTCATGACCTCAAGATCAAACCAGCACAAAAATCGTTGATCCGATCACAAGCCGTCGACAGTTTTTGATCATCCAGGGCGTAAGCAATTCGGACATAGGGGCCGAGGCCGAAGGCGCTTCCATGGACTGCGGCGACATGAATTTCATCCAGCATGGCCGCAACAACGTCCTCGTCACTGGCGAGAAGTCTCCCCGCTGGTGTCGTCTTGCCTAGAAGATCAGCACAAGATGCAAGGACATAAAAAGCGCCTTGTGGTTTGGCGCAGCGAAACCCTGGGCCTGCATTGAGCTTGCTGACGACTAGATCGCGCCTTCGCTGGAAAGCAGAACGTGATTCTCTGATGAAGTCCTTTGGCCCTTCCAGTGCTGCAAGCGCAGCGTACTGTGAAATGGAGGACGCGCCCGAGGTCTGCTGTCCCTGTAGCTTCTCCATGGCGTCGATCAGCCAGCCCGGCCCAGTGCCAAAGCCGATGCGCCACCCCGTCATGGCATATGCCTTTGATACGCCGTTCATCGTCAGAACGCGATGCTGCAAACGTGGTTCCACCTGGGCCATTGTGTGGTGCGAAACATCATCAAAAATCAGGTGCTCGTAGATATCGTCAGACAAGACGAGTACTTGCGGGTGATCCAGAAGCACGGCTGAAAGTGCCAGCAATTCTTCTTTAGAGTAGACAGCGCCGGAGGGGTTTGACGGCGAGTTCAAAATTAACCAGCGCGTGCGTGGCGTTATGGCTTGCCTCAACGCTTCAGGTGTCATCTTGAAGCCGTTGACGGCCTCGCACTGAACAGTAGCGGTCTTGGCCCCGCAAAGCTGCACGATTTCTGGGTAGCTCACCCAATAGGGCACAGGCACGATGACTTCATCACCTTGATTGAGAGTCGCCGCGAGCGCCGTGAAGATGACCTGCTTCCCACCGTTACTGACCAGGGTGTTGCGCCAGTCCACATCCAGTCCATTTTCCCGACTGAACTTGCGGGCGATGGCTTCACGCAGTGGACGGATACCTGCTACCTGCGTGTAGCGAGTGTGGCCTTTGCGGATCGCCTCGATCCCCGCTTCACAGACATGGATTGGGGTGTCGAAGTCAGGCTCACCTGCATTCAATGAAATGAGCGGGACGCCTTGGGCACGCAGCTCAGCCACACGGTCGATCACTTTGTAGGTTGCGGATGGCTTGACTGCAGCAAGGTGGCAGTTCAGACGTACTACATTGTCCTGGATCACGCAAATCTCCACTTTGTGAGTTGCATCAGCTCCAGGGTGGTTTTGCCTTCGAGGAGCGCAGCCATCATCTCCGCTTCCTTGTCGGCACGCAACTGCCCTTGATCCAAGGTGGTCCGGACTTGCGCCGCAGGCAATATCAGGACGCCATCATCATCGGCAACAACCAGATCGCCCACAGAGACCGGTGTACCTGTAAAGCTGATCGTCTCACCGACAGAAGGTGCGCTGGCCTTGATGGTGCCTCGCATGGAGATGCCTCGTGTAAAGACAGGAAAGCGTCGAGCTGTGATGGCTGAGATATCGCGCACACCGCCATCGATTACCAACCCGACGACACCGGCAGCTTCAGCTGCAACCGTCAGCACTTCACCCCAATACCCTGCAACGTATCCACTCGTGGAAACCACCAAGATGCTACCTCTCGAGACTCTCTCCAGTGCGATGTGGATGGCCAGGTTGTCGCCGGGGGAACATTCCAAGGGGTAGGCCGGGCCTGCGATGCTGGCACCAGCCCAGACCGGGCGTATGGCTGGGTCGATCGCACATGTTGCAATCTTGGATGCCTCGAATAAGGTGGAAGTGCCCAGCTTGGTAGCCCGCAGCAGCAAATCAGCTGTGTATTCCATCATTTTTCCTTGGTTTGAAGCGAGTGGTAACCAAGGGATGCACGGGCTTCGCCCAAGCTGGCACCTTGGCGGATGGCCTCCCGGATCGCGGATTCAACTCCCTCTATGTTGCGCGCCACTTCTGCCACTTTCCTGGCTTGGTCTCTGGGCACAATCACGACGCCGTTGGCATCGGCCACCACAATGTCACGTGAGGCAACACGCACGGTTCCAATAGCGATGGTGGTGTTTACCGACTCGACCTGCACGCGATCCTTGCCAGTGCGCATAAATCGGCCAACTGAGAACATGGGGTAGCCGTCCTCGAGCGCTTTGGCTACATCACGGCAGACCCCGTCGATGACGGTAGCTGAGATGCCGTGCTGGCCTGCGTACTGGGTCATGATGTCGCCCCAAACGGTGCAGTCAGTTCGCCCGTCGTTGTCTATCACGACCACATCGCCTGGAGCGACATCGTCGATAAAGTCGCCAACAGTGCCGGCCGGATTAGAGGCAGGCACGTACTTGACGGTGAACGCTGGACCTACAACAGGTTTTGCGTAGTTCGCCAGAGGCGTAATGCCCAGTGCCTGCCCGTGCAGGCCGAGCTTGTCCAAGGCGTCCGAAATACCCGGGGTGTCCAATCCCTCAAAGAGGGTAACCAGTTCTTTGTCTTCTGTTTTCATCTTGATTGAATCCAATTAATCGTCTTACTTTTTAAAAATGGCCTCGAACTCTTTGTCGTGCATCACTTCTGCTACAGATCGCCCCGCTCTTACGGCAGAAACCATCAGGGTCTGCCGCTTGGCGATGTGCTCGCCGAGGTCAAGTACCTCTGCGATATATGGTGCGGGCACGAACACGGTGCCGCAGCGATCCGCTATGACAAAGTCATCCTCGTTGACGGTCACGCCTGCGAACTGGATCGGCTTACCGGAGTCGATCTGGATAACTCTGTTTCGGGCGCTGATCATCGTCACGCCTCGCCCGTAGACGGGGTAGTCGATGGACTCGCTACCATCGATGTCTCGGCTGAGTCCGTCGATGACGGTACCGAGGATCTTCTTGTATTTGGCGGCGTTCGCCAGGATATCGCCCCAACAAGAAATCCCATCTACACCGCCGGCAATGACCAGTACGCGGTCCTTTGTGTCTACCGCGTCTATCACTGGCGAAATCAGGTGAGCAGTTGGTCTGACATCGGCCTTGGGCCCAAGTTGGATGGTGCTGGCACGACCCACGACCTTTCGGCAATCCCAAAGCGGGCGAATTCCGAATGTCGCTCCTTGCAAGCCAAGGAAGTCAAGTGCGTCGGAAATGGTGTTCGTATCAAGGGCTGCAAGTCGGCCAAGAGGATCAGTATGAAGCATCGGGGCAAGAGGGGGAGAAGTTGATTTGAATATCATCATCCTTGGCCCCTGATTGGTAAAGTTCAAATTTCGTATCTGCGTAATCCATAATTTGGAATAAGACTATTGGGGGTATGCATGAACGGCACTATTGACTTTCGCCTGATTCGCCAGTTGTGGATGTTTCTCGCCGTAGCCGAAGAGCAGCACTTTGGTCGCGCAGCTAAGCGGCTGAATATGTCTCAGCCACCGCTCACAGAGGCCATCAAGGTGTTGGAGCAATCCCTTAAGGTCACGCTTTTCAATCGTTCGCGCCAAGGCACACAGCTGAGTCCAGCAGGCGCTGCGATCCTTCCTGCCGTCAAGCAATTCGCCACACAAGTCGAAAAGTTGGAACAAGTTGTCCGTGAGGTTGCTTCAGGTCAGTCTGGGGTATTGCACATCGGGGCGATTACATCGGCGATGCTGCAGACGGTACCGCCATTACTAGCAGCCTTAAAAAAGTCACATCCGAACCTGACAATCTTCATCCGGGAGATTGACAGCGTTGAAGCGATTCCGGCATTGCAGGTTGGTGAGCTGGATCTTGCATTCGTCAGGCTGGATGGTGATATCGGTCACGGCATCTCAACCATGCTGCTCGCTGAGGACCGCTTGGCCGTAGCGTTACCTGCAGATCACGCTTTGGCCCGCCAGCGGCGTATTTGTTTGAAGGCGCTGGCCAACGAGTCGCTTGTCATGTCCTCTCGGCAGGTGAGTCCCGTTTACTTTGACATGCTCACTTCGGTTTGTCGGGCACATGGATTCGCACCACGTGTACTTCACGAGGTGCGGTCAGTCACTTCGCAGATCGCTTATGTTGGGTGCGGCCAAGGAGTCGCATTGGTACCCTCGCAAATGAAGCGGCTCGCACCCGAAAATGTAGTCGTTCGGCCTTTGAAAGAGCGCGCTATGGTCGTGACTGCTGCTGTGGCCTGGAACAATGCACGCCATCATCCCATGGTGGACGTCGCTGTGAAGTGGCTTGCAAACCGGCAGTAGTGTCGTTTCATGCAAGCCCTGTGCGTACACATTTTGACGTGTAAGGAGGCCATGAACTCCGGCTGTCGTTTGAAGCAATCAGCAGGGACACTTCGCCTGGTTATAAGACCTGACCCCATCAAAACAGGGGACTTAAAAATCACGCAACAAGAAAGTGCAAAAGCAGAACGCAAGCCCGCCACACCAGAGAGCCAGAAAATCGGACAGCGCCTCTATGACAAGCAATGCGCACAATGCCATGGGGACAATGGCGAGGGAAGCGGTAACTATCCGTCCCTGGCGGGTAATCGCACAGTCATTATGAATTCAAGCGTCAACCTGGTCCGGATCATTCTGAGCGGTGGTTTCGCGCCGACTACCCAAGGCAATCCGCGCCCTTATGGCATGCCTCCTTTCGGGCATACGCTCACAGACCCAGAGGTCGCCGCTGTGGCGACTTATATTCGCAATGCCTGGGGTAACAACGCCGGAACAGTCATGCCGCTTCAGGTGCAGAAAAGTCGGTGAAAAAGATCTGCATGACAATTGCGCACACACTAAAGTCAGTTCTCTGGAGACAAAATTTCATGATTCGAATTCACAGCAAGTTTTTTTTAATTCCTGCATCATTCATGCTGCTTATTGGCTGCGCGGGCACAGCCGTGAGCCCTCCAGCAAATGATCCTGTGACGCTGCGCGTCAATGTTTTTCGAAGTGCGACCAATATCCCCATCTATATGGCAGAAGAGAAGGGAGCCTTTGCCAAGCGGAACATTCGCCTGGAGTTGCAGTTCACACCTAACTCTGCTGAACAGCGCGCAGGCCTTGCGGCTGGTCGCAGTGATATTGCTCACACTGCTGCTGATAATTCCGTCGCTATGGTTGAGGTAGCCAAGGTAGATGCAGTGATCCTCGGGGGTGGCGATAGTGGTCTATTGGAGCTTTTCGTTGGTCCTGAAATCCAATCTCTTGCAGATGTGAGAGGTAAAGCGATGGTCGTCGACGCACCAAACACCGCCTACGCATTGGTTGGTCGAAAAATTCTTAAAAATGCGGGTCTGGTTGACGGTCGCGACTACAGACTTGTGCCCATCGGCGGTACCGAAAGCCGCGTGAATGCGTTTTCACAGAGTCCGGAAAATGCTGTGGGCATGTTGAATCCACCGTGGACATTCGTTGCTGAGAGTCGTGGGGCGCGCAGCTTGGGTAAAGCGAAAGATTTATTTGGCCCCTATCAAGCCATCGTGCCTATCGCAATGCGTTCTTGGGCGCAGTCAAACAGCGGCGCTCTTGAGCG
>JBILKC010000080.1:0-9768 GCA_044376885.1 Hylemonella sp.
TAATCCGGGTGTGATTGCTGACAAACTGCTGGCCAATGCGAAAGACATGCTGAACCGCACACAAACGTAATCGATTCTGGAAATCCACTTTATGACAAACGAACGCATTGAAATTCCCTTGGAAAGGGTCGAGTTTTTTTTCAGTGCTGTATCAACCGCCCTGCTAGATGCCGATCCGGTGGGACTGGAGTCAGCCGCTGTAGGTTTGCGTCAGGCTTCGGTGGAGCTTTCTGCGGTTTTGGGTTCGGACGCTTCTGCCGCTAGCATCCGCCCAGGCCTGGATGCGCGTATCAAAGCCATTTCAAGCGGGTTGAGTGTTCAGCGGGAGAGTTTGATCCGTCGAAGCGTGGTGGTTGATCGTGCCCTTGGTGTCATCGTTCCTGTGACCCGCCCCGGAACCTACTCTCGGACGTCTGGCCCTTACGGGAACGGACCGCGTTCTTCCGGCGAGTTCCGGACAATCTCCGCCTGATTCCTGATCCGCTATTACGCTATTAATTAGTGTGTCCGCATCTTGGCCCTGAGACGGGCAATCGATTGGCTGTGCAGTTGGCATACGCGTGACTCGGTAATGCCCAGGACAGCTGCAATTTCCTTCAGATTCATGTCGTTTTCATAGTACATGCTCATGATGTACTGTTCCCGCTCAGGCAAGACCTCTATGGCCTTGACCAGCGACTCCCGCAAGCGCTGGTTGCGCAGCATCTGAACCGGATCAGCTTCGTTATCCAACATGTGGCGGTCCAGAAAACTGTCTTCGCTATCGTCACCACCCGCCATGTCTTCCAGATAGACCAGCTGTGTCCCCTTGACCTTGCCCAACAAGCTCTGGTAGTCGCTCAGGCTCATGCCCAATTCAGCGGCAATCTCGGACTCTACAGGTGTTCGACCCAGGCGATGCTCCAGTTTGCGCAGCGCTGACTCGATCTCCTTCTGGCTTTTACGCGAGCCGCGTGACATCCAGTCGCTTTCCCGCAACTCGTCGATCATGGCGCCGCGGATGCGCTGGGTCGCAAAGGTTTCAAACTGAACACCCTGCGTTGCCTCATAGCGTGTCAAGGCCTCGGACAGGCCAATCATGCCGACCTGAATCAAGTCGTCGACCTGCACGCTGGCGGGCAGCTTGGCCATCATGTGGTGGGCCAGGCGTCTGACCAGCGGTATGTACTGCCGGATCATGGCATCCTGATCCAAATGACCTTTGGCGGTGTACATCAGCGTCTTCCTCCGGAAGCTTGCGGTCTTTCAAGGGAACAGAGCGGTTGCGCCTTTTCCAGCAGGCGCAGCGCCAACTGGTTCAAGTCGTCCAGCGCGGCCACGCTGTTGTGCCGCTCGGGAAGGGTTAAGGTTTCGATCTGACGGTCCATAAATGACTGCACACAGCTTTGCAGACTTTTGTTCATCACCTGCGTGTCGAGAAATGCTGACTCGGAAGTCGAGTTCTCCACGGAAATGACGGTTGGCTGAAGTCGGGTCATGTAAAGGATTTTCTTGAGTGCCTGATAACTGGTGAGTAAGGACACCTGGTTGGATGATACTGCCAGGAGCGGCTCGATGCGACTGTCCGGCAGGTGTGAGACCAGGATATCCGTGGGAAGGTAAAGAACGACCACGCCGTAATTGCGGAAGTACTCTGCCAGATTATCAAACAGCGAGGCGGTGTCTTTCTTGCGGTTGCAGAGCCGGGCAAAACCTTGTGAAGAAGGTAAAACGGGCCATGTATCTGCATTGGCGTCCTGTTCAATCAAGCTGTAATTGTCTACTAGGCAGTCTTGCAAACCGGGGTTCAGCCGGGTTTCCCGGGTGGTGACATCTAGAACGACCAGCGGGTAGCCCAGATTGGAAAGTGTTGAACACAAGCTCCACAAAAAAGGCAGTTCTCCAGCCTTGTCGCCATGACTTGCAAGGGTCAGCAACCGGGGTGTCAACTGCTGAGTGATCATGCGCAGTCCGGCACCCTGGTCCAGTCCATCGTTAAGCATGAATGTCTCCGGCGCGGGATTGCTGGGCTGATGAAGTATTGAAAATAAAGCCCAGGTCAGACTCCTGCGGATCAAAGGCAGAGGCTGACTTTGGGCGCATCGATATGCGCACCAACTGTGCCGCATTGGCGGGCTCCCAATCCTCGGGTACTTTTTGGCCGTTGGTGATACCTCGCAGAACCAGATGATGCCGAATGACTGCATCCAGAGCCGGCCCCAGCTTGACAGCCTCATCAATTTTGGAGAGGATGGTCTGTTGAATGCCGCTGCCTTTAAAAGAAGCCACCATGTCGTCCAGCGTATCACCATGCGCACCGGCATTGAGCACCAGCAGCCGGTTCACGTTGGGCAAGTCCAGAGCACTGAGCTGCTCCACCTTGCGGGGATCGCGCGGCGCAATCCCGGTGGTGTCTATCAACACCATTTTCTTATTGGCCAGCAGATTGAGCAAATCCTGCAAGGCAGCGCGATCGTGTGCCATGTGAGCCACCACGCCGAGCATGCGGCCGTAGTGCCTGAGCTGCTCATGTGCGCCGACCCGGTAAGTGTCCAAAGTGATCAGCCCCACGCTCTCAGCACCATAATTTCGGGCACACAATCCGGCCAGTTTGGCTGCGGTTGTGGTTTTGCCCACGCCCGTTGCGCCAACCAGCGCGTAGGCACCGCCCTGCTGGTGCAACTGGACAGCGCTTGTATCGGTTTTCAGGTTGCATTCCAGAACATCCATGATCCAGCGAACCGATTGAGTGGCATCCAGCCCCGCGGGCAGGCGCTCGAGTACGGTGCGAGCCAGCGACGGAGAGAATCCGGCCCGGATCAACTTGAGCATCAGTTTGGACTGAATTGGACTTTGTCTGGTTTGTCCCAGCCACGACAGTGTGTTGAAGCGATCCTCAATCAAGTCTTTCATGGCCTGCAACTCACTGGAGATGCTCAAGCTTTGATGATGGTCACGGTCAAAGCCGGCCGGCTCGCCTGGTGAGAGTTTTGATGTGAAGGACGCTCTTCTCGTGTTTTCGACTCGCTGGGACGATTCCTGGCTGGCGGCTTCCGGTTTCTTCAGCGCCGTCCTGATCGGCTGGCTGGGCGTGTCGTCTTTCAAACTGGCCTGACGGCGGCGAAGCATGCGCTCACGCACATAGTCTTGAAACGACAGGGTGCTCATGGCGAGTTGATCAGCATCTTCTTCGACGACGGATTTTGTCAAGGGCTTTTGAGTCTCGGCTTGAGCTTTGAGGACAGATTTCGGCTGCTCCTGGGTGACGGTTATCGACAGGTCATCGGAACTCATATTTGCCAGAGCATCTTCAGCGGCAGCCATGACTTCAACCCCGGTTGCTGTGGGGCGATTTGACAGGATCATCGTCCCTTCGCCGAAGGTCATACGGGCCTTGGCGAGTGCTTCGCGGGAAGTGGGTGCATGAAAGCGGTGAATGTTCATCATGGTGTGGCACCTCTGAGGATAGGACCGATACGGATGGTGTGGGTTTCAGGAATTTCACTGTGTGCAAGCACCTGCAAGCGGGGAGCGACCCGACGAACCAGTCTTGCAATCGAATTGCGAATTTGATCCGGAACCAGCAGGCAGGCAGGCAGGCCAATTTCTTCCTGCTTCATCGCTACCTCAGCCGCCGTGCGGGTCAGCATGTCGGCTACGCCTGGATCCAGAGCGGGGCCGGACGAATTGCCCAGCGCCTGGACCAACAAACGTTCCAGGGCCGGATCAATGGCAATGACATTGAGCTCGCGGGACGGGCCATAGATTTGCTGAACGATGGCAGGTGAAAGGGCAACACGAACCCGACGGGCCAGCTCCACCGGGTCGGTCACGTTAGCGGCATGTTCAGCCAAAGACTCAATGATGGTGCGCATATCCCGGATATGAACGGCCTCGTCTAAAAGGAGCTGAAGCACTTTCTGAAATACTGCAATGGGAACCATTTTCGGTATCACTTCTTCAATCAGTTTGGGAGCGCTCCTGGCCACGTGTTCCACCAGTTGTTGGGTTTCGGTCCGGCTTAGTAATTTTGATGCTTGCACTTGCATCAAGTGTGACAAATGTGTGGCCATCACAGTCTCTGAATCAACCACGGTAAAGCCTGCCATTTGCGCAGCATCTTTTTGCTTGTCGTCAATCCAGTGCGCTGGCAGACCAAAGGCCGGGTCGGTAGTTGCTGTGCCGATCAAAGGTGTGGTGATGCCCCCGGGGTTGATGGCCAGATGCATGCCGGGAAAGGCTTCACCTTCGCCCACAATCACGCCGCGCAGGGTAATGCGGTAGCCGCTGGGTTTGAGTTCCAGGTTGTCCCGCACATGAACCGGCGGCGGTAGAAAGCCGACCTCTTGTGCAAACTTGCGCCGGACACCCTTGATGCGCGCCAGCAGATCACCCTGGCGGCTTTTATCGACCAGGGTGATCAGGCGGTAGCCCAGTTCCAGCCCCAGCTGATCGACCGGTTGCAGGTCATCCCAACTGGCTTCGCCGTCAACTGACGTGGGGGTTGTTTCAACCGTTGCCACTGCAGGTTGCGGCTTATTCGCCATGACCCAGGCTATGTAGCCGATGATTGAGGCAATACTCAAGAAAACCAGATGCGGCATGCCCGGTATGACGCCCAGTACGCCCATGATCAGTGCCGTAATGCCCAGAACGCGGGGCGATATAAACATTTGTGTCGCAATCTGGCGACCCAAATCCTCTTCTTTGCCCACGCGGGAGACCACCATGGCTGCTGCCACAGAAATCAGCAGGCCTGGAATCTGCGCGACCAGCGCATCACCCACGGCCAAAAGAATGTACGTGTCTGCAGACTTGCTGGCAGTCAGTCCATGCTGCAGTATGCCAATGGTAAAACCGCCCAGAATCGTGATCAGAAGAATCAGAATTCCAGCGATAGCGTCACCCCTGACGAATTTTGAGGCGCCGTCCATGGAGCCGAAAAAATCAGCCTCCTCAGCCACCTCGGCGCGTCTGCGCTTGGCTTCCTTCTCGTCAATGGTGCCGGCGCTCAGGTCGGCATCCACAGCCATTTGCTTGCCCGGCATGGCGTCCAGGGCAAAACGTGCAGACACCTCTGCAATACGCTCGGCACCCTTGGTGACCACAACAAAATTGATGACCACCAGAATTGCAAAAACGATCAGTCCCACCGCAAAGTTGCCACCAATCAAAAAGTGACCAAAGGCCTCAATCACCGCGCCAGCAGCGCCCGCTCCGGTATGTCCCTCCATCAGGACGACCCGGGTTGACGCCACGTTAAGGGACAGCCGCATCAAGGTTGTCAACAGCAGTACGGCCGGAAATGCTGCAAAGTCCAGTGGTTTGAGCATGTAGGCCGCCACCATCATGACCATCAGCGCAATCGAAATGTTGATGGTGAAAAACACATCCAGCAGCCAGGCTGGCAAGGGCAGCACCATCATGGACAGAATAGCCACAACCACCATGGGCGCCGCAATGCCCTGCATCATGGGGGCGTAACGGCCAAACCAACGCTGGATTAATGGAAAGTTCATGATGTTGCCTTGGCGACCTTGTTCAATGGGTCAAGTTCAGGTGGAACAAACGGTTCGGGTGGCGCACCGGGCATGACGCCTTGTCCGCGCAACGCCGATTTGAGCCGGTAGACATAGGCCAGAACTTGAGCCACCGCGGTATAAAGAGCTGCCGGGATATCCTGATCAATCTCGGCATTGGCATACAAGGCGCGTGCCAGCATGGGCGACTGGATCACCGGGACCGAACTGGTCTTTGCAACGTCACGGATTTTCATGGCCAGCAAGTCAGCGCCCTTTGAGACTACCCGGGGTGCCCGCATGGTTTTCTCATCGTATTGAATGGCAACTGCAAAGTGCGTCGGGTTCATCAGCACAAAATCAGCCCGGGGTACGGCGCGCACGCTTCCGCGCTGTGAGATCTCGCGCTGTTTGTTTCTGCGGAAACTCTTCATTTGCGGGTTGCCGTCGCTTTCCTTGCCCTCTTCCCTGACTTCCTGGTGGGACATTTTGAGTTGGGATTTATGCAAAAACGACTGCAGGGGAATGTCGATCGCTGCAACCACAAGAACCACCACGAGCAACAGACCCATGCCATGAACCAGCCAATCCATCAGAAAGCTGAGGGAGGCAACCGAGGGCTGTAGCATCAGCGCTGAAATTTCGCCAATTCCATGACTTAAAAACAAGGCAGCGATAACCAGAACAACCGAGGTGATAACAAACATTTTGACCACGTCAGCCAATTTTTTCTTGGTGAACAGTCCCTTGAAGCCAGACAACGGGTCGAGTCGCGACAGGTCAGGCATAACGGGTTTCAAGCTATTCACCCAGCCGCCTACAGCCACTGTGCTGATCACCGACGCCAGCATCACAATGGCTGCAAAACTAACACAAGCCACCAAACCAGGAAGCACCATGTCACTCAGACGCGTAAGCAGGTTATCGGTGTCGCGAACACTGGAAAAATCAAAAACAAGTTGTTTGCTAAAAGCCAGCTTGAGATGCTCAAACATCAAGGGGGCAAGTCCCATCAAAGCGAGTGAACCGCTTCCTAGCACCGCGATATGCGACAGGTCCTGTGAACGGGTAACCTGACCGTCATCACGTGCCTTTTGCAGCTTTCGTTCGGAAGCCGGTAGGTTGCGATCTTGTGAGCTTGATTCCATGTTGCCAAAACTAAAATGTTCTGGCCATTGTCCTGAGATGGATCAATAACTAAAGGGTGATAAAGAGGGGTTAAACCCCCCACTTAAATCCCCGGGTCGGTGTGCAGCTGAAAAAGGCCCTAATTTTTAGAGCCCGACTTTTTTCAGGATGAAATTGACCTTCTCGCCAAGCGTGGCTTTGGTAAAGGGTTTGACGACATAACCAGCAGCACCCAGCTGGGCTGCCTGGATGATGTCATCTTTGCGAGCTTCGGCGGTCACCATCAGCACCGGAAGGTGTTTGAGCTTTTCATTCTTCTTGATCTCACCCAGCAACTGCAAACCCGTCATATTGGGCATGTAGACATCGCTAATGACAAAGTCAAATTGATGGGTTCGTAGTTTTTCCAGGGCTGACTCGCCGTTGGTAGCCTCTTCGACCTCTTGAAAACCGTTTTCCAGAAGCAGATTGCGAATCATGCGGCGCATGCTGGAAAAATCGTCAACAACTAAAAATTTAAGATTATTGGACATTGGCCCCCTTGAAATGCGTATTTTTTATACTTGAGTTTGAGGTCGGTTGATTGACGATCCGGTTCAGGGCCTGACTGGCTCAATATCCGCCAAAGGGGGTGGTTTGTATCCGCCCAGAAGCCTTTCTTCGGCTTCTCGCGTCATGACAAGAATGCTGATCCGGCGGTTGGTCGGGCTCAGCGGCGCATCCGGTTCCAGCAGAATGCTTGATGCCAGCCCCATCACGCGCGCAATTTTGTCATCCGGCATGCCCGAACTCACCAATTCCCGCCGTGAAGCATTGGCCCGGTCTGATGACAATTCCCAATTGCTATAGCCTCGATCACCGCTGCCGTAAGGTGAGCGGTCGGTATGCCCGTCCAAGCTGATCTTATTTTCTACACCGCTGAGAGCTGCCCCGATTTCTCGCAGGATGTCCCGCATATAGGGCTTGACCTGGGCGCTGCCGCTGTCAAACATGGGTCGTTTCTGGTCGTCAATGATTTGTATGCGCAGTCCATCCGGTGTGGTTTCCAGCCGGATCTGGGCTGAGAACTCAGCCAGTTTGGGACTGTTGGAGATAGCAGCACTTATTTTTGCGCTCAGGGCGGCTATTTTTCTGGCATCTTGCTTGGCTAATTCAGCCCGGAGAAGCTCGGCAGCGCGTTTCTTGGAGACCACATCGCCGGAGTCGGTCCGCTTGACCTGCCCAAGGCTTTGGGTCAGGTCTTCACCGCCGCCTTGAATCACAATGCTGCTTTCCCCGGAACTGGCCCCACCAGACAAAGATATCTTGACAGGGTTGGCAAAAAAGTCGGCAATCCCTTTTTTGTCTCCATCTGTGGTCGAGCCTAACAACCACATCAGCAGAAAAAAGGCCATCATCGCGGTTACAAAATCGGCGTAAGCAATTTTCCAGGCGCCACCATGAACGGCATGCCCGCCTTTTTTAACCTTCTTGACAATGATGGGCTGTAATTGTTTGGCGTCTCCAGCCATGTCAAATCCTCATGAGGCTACTTCTTGCCGCGGACATGGTCTTCCAGCTCGCTGAAACTGGGTCGTTCGGTTGAAAAAAGCACTTTGCGGCCAAACTCAATGGCGGTAGACGGGTTGTATCCTTGCATGCTGGCCAACAAAGTTGTTTTGATGCATTGCAACTCCTTGGCGCTATCTTCTGCTTTTTGCTCAAGCAAGCCGCCCAGTGGTTCAACCACGCCATAAGCCAACAAAATACCCAGGAAAGTTCCCACCAGCGCTGAGGCAATCATGCCGCCGAGTACGGCGGGCGGTTGTCCTACCGAGCCCATGGTGTTAACCACACCCAAGACTGCGGCCACGATGCCGAAAGCTGGCAGTGCGCCAGCCAGACGCCCAATGGCGGCAATCGGCGCATGGGCTTCGGCGTGATGGGTGTCGATTTCGCTGTCCATCAGAGATTCAATTTCATGGGCATTGAGGTTGCCCGACACCATCATTCGCAGATAGTCGGTCATGAATTCCACCACATGGTGGTCATTGCCCAGCGCGGGGTATTTTTGAAACAGGGCCGACTCGTTGGGGTTTTCTACATCACTTTCAATGGCCATCAATCCCTCTTTGCGTGCCTTTTGCAGGATGTCATACAGAAGCGACATCAAGTCCATATAGCGCGCCTTGGTGTACTTTGAGCTTTTCAGCGCCGTCGGCAGCAGGGCGATGGTGGCCTTGAGCACCTTGGGTTGGTTGTTGACGGCGAAAGCACCCAGGGCGCCGCCAAAAATGGTGATTAACTCAAAGGGAAGGGCTGTTAAAACGACCTGGATATTACCGCCGTGAAAAATATACACGCCGAAAATACAGCCCATGGCAACAGCGTAGCCGATAATGACGATCATGGGTGTACAAACTCAAGAGGTGGTGTCGAAACCATGGCGCTAAGGGCTTTCATGAACAACCAAAGCCCGATTCTAGGGTAAATGTTTGTTTCCGCATAAAAGAAAAGGGCACCGAAGTGCCCTTTTCTTAGCGGTATGTCTAGTGCAACAAAATGCCCCCGACGACCGCGCTTTTACCGGCACGTGCGGGTGGCTCACACAGGCCGCAAACAAAGTGGCGGCTATTTTCGTAGGCCTCGCTGACAAAATGGCCGCCGCATTTCGAGCATTTGGTCATGGACAACATGTTGTTGTCTACAAACTTGACCAGTCTCCAGGCGCGCGTGATGGACAGTATCGGTTCCATGCCGCAGGTGGCAATTTGTTCGCTGTAAAGTCGGTAGGCCTTCATGACGGCATCAATGCATTCCAGCTCACTGACTTTGGACAAGTATTCGTAAGTATTCAGAAACAAGGACGCATGAATATTGGGTTGCCAGGTCAAAAACCAGTCGGTTGAGAAGGGCAGTTGTCCCTTGGAGGGGGAGCGCCCCGCAACTTCCTTGTACAAGCGCAACAAACGCTCGTAGGACAGATCGGTTTCACTCTCCAGAACCTGCAGGCGAGCGCCAAGTTGAATCAGGGCAACAGCCCGGTCAACCTGACGGGAATCATTCAAAACACTTTTGGAAGCCATGGTATGTTGCCCCTTTAGCTCATGGACTCAGAAAACCGGCCTGCCATCAAAATGCTGGCGTGAAGCTTGGTGGTTTC
>JBILKC010000081.1:0-9743 GCA_044376885.1 Hylemonella sp.
GCCGGGCGTTAAACATGCCTTCCATGGTCAGCCGGGGGCGCGGACGGCGCACCATCAACGAGATCAATATGGTGCCCTTCATTGACGTGATGCTGGTACTGTTGATCATCTTCATGGTGACCGCACCGCTGATCACCCCCAGCCTGATTGACCTGCCCAGTGTGGGCATGGCGGCCAAGCAGCCTGATCAGATCATTGAAATCGTAATCCGTCAAAACGACGAACTTGAGATCAGGTCAAAGAACACATCCACGCCAATCTCCCTGGCAGAAGTTGCCAACGCGGTACGCCGTGAAACCGGTGCGCGGGGCAGTGCGGCAGCTGCCGGCTCAGCAGTGGTGATCAGTGCCGACAAAAGTGTCAGGTATGAAACGGTGGTCAAGGTAATGGACACCCTGCAGCGCGCGGGTATAGCGCGGGTGGGTCTGTCTGTGCAAATGTTGAACTAGCCGCGGCCCCCGAGAACTCGCAACTGTGTATGGCTTTGAGTACTGCGACTGACCATCACCCATTTGCCCCCCCCGCCACGCCTGGCCTGGTGCGCGCGGTCGCGCTGGCACTGCTGGCCCATGCACTGCTCATGGCGGCACTCACTTGGGGCGTGGCCTGGAAGCGGGAGGCACAAACGGTGACCGTTGAGGCTGAACTCTGGGCATCTGTTCCCTTGCAGGCAGCGCCAGCGGAGGTGATGCCACCGCCCGAACCGCCAACGCCTGTTCCACAGCCAACACCTTCCCCCGAGCCACTCCCTCCGGCACCCTTGCCACGGGCGCAAGCGGCCATGTCAGATGCAAACATTGCCCTGGCGCGTGAAAAAGAGCGCAAGGACAAGGCCCGCCAGGAACAGGACAAGCTGCTGAAAGAAAAACAGGCACTTGAGAAAAAACGCCAGCAGGAAAAACTTGCGCAAGAGAGGAAGCTGGCTGAAGAAAAAAAGAAAAAAGAACTTGAGGCCAAGCTTAAAGAAACGCGCGACAAGCAAAAAGCTCTGGAAGAAGCCAGACAGACCGAGAAGCAAAGGCAAGAAAATCTACAGCGCATGGCGGGGCTGGCCGGTGCCAGTGGTGCTGCCACCGCCACGGGCACGGCGTCTCGCGCAAGCGCGCCCTCAGCCAGCTATGCCGGGCGGATCGTGGCGCGGGTCAAGCCCAACATTGTCTATTCAGAAAACATCAGCAACAACCCAAGTGCAGAAGTGGAAGTGCGCACCGCTCCAGACGGCACCATCACCGGGCGCAAGCTGCTCAAGCCCAGTGGGGTGCCTGCCTGGGATGAGGCTGTGCTCAAGGCCATAGACAAAACCGAAGTCCTGCCACGCGACACCGATGGCCATGTACCGTCCACGCTGGTCATCACGTTCCGGCCACGTGACTGATCAATCGTAGACGATGCTCGCCCGGCCCTGATCGGCCTGTGCCATCCAGCTGACCAAGGCCGCATCGCTGGGGAAAAATTTGGCAGCTTCGCCCAACTGCAGCTCAGCGGCCGCTGACAAGGCCTCGGATTGCCTGTGCAGGGCCAGGCGCACCGGCAATCCGCGCAACAGCTCGCCCTGTTCGGTGATCTCGCGTTTGGGCGGAAAGTCGGTCACCAGGCGTGCAATATCGGGGGCTTTGCCGTTGACAGCAACACGCAAATATTTCCCGAAACGACAACGCGCGGATGCCAGATCCCACACCTGATTGACGGTCAACGTCAGCCCACCCGAGAAGCGGTCGGGCTGCACCTTGCCCATGACGACAATCAACTCATCGTCTTTGAACAGTTGGCGATTGGCATTCATCAGTGCCTCATCCACCCGGGCGTCCACCACACCGGATTTGTCATCGAGTTTGAACAGACCCAGCTTGCCGCGCTGGCCGTTGATTACCCGGAAGTCGGTGACGATACCGGCCAGCAACTGCGGCTCACGGGTGTCAATCAACTCATCGAGCTGGCGCTTGGCAAAACGCCGGACCTCCAGGGTCACTTCGTCAAACAGATGGCCGGAGAGGTAAAAACCCACCGCCAATTTTTCCTGCGTCAACTGCTCTTTCACACCCCAGGGCAGCACCTCCACCAGCTCAGGCTCCTGGGTGCTGGAGCCGTGGTCATCGTCACCCATCATGTCAAACAGTCCGGTCTGGTTGGCATTGCTTTGGGTGGCATTGGCAAAATCAAAGGCCCTCTCCACCGAGGCCAGCAAAGAGGCGCGGTTGCGGTTCAGGTTGTCCATGGCCCCGGCTTTGATCAGGGCTTCCACACAGCGTTTGTTCAGACGGCTGCGGTCAACGCGCACACAAAAATCAAACAGACTGGTAAAAGGGCCGCCTTCCTGGCGGGCTTTCACGATGGCTTCTATCGCCTGATGTCCGGTGCCCTTGATGGCTCCCAAGCCGTAACGGATGACCTTGTCGGAAATCGGCTCAAAACGGTATTGACCCCGGTTGATGTCAGGCGGCTCAAACGCCATGCCCATCTTGATGGCATCAGCAAACAAAACTTTCAGCTTGTCTGTATCGTCCATTTCCACCGTCATATTGGCGCAGAAAAATTCGGCGGTGTAGTGAACCTTGAGCCAGGCCGTGTGATAGGCCAGCAGTGAATACGCGGCTGCATGGGATTTGTTAAAGCCATAGCCGGCAAATTTCTCCATCAGGTCGAACACCTCATCAGCCTGCTGCTCACCGATGTTGTTCTTGGCCGCACCGGTGCGGAAGATACTACGGTGCTCGGCCATCTCTTCGGCCTTCTTCTTGCCCATGGCGCGGCGCAGCATATCGGCTCCGCCCAGTGAGTAACCGCCCAGAATCTGCGCGGTTTGCATGACCTGTTCCTGGTAAACCATGATGCCGTAGGTCTCAGAGAGCATCTCAGCCACCATGGGGTGCGGGTACTCAATCACCTCACGGCCATGCTTGCGTGCCACGAAGCTGGGGATCAGGTCCATCGGACCGGGACGGTACAGGGCGTTGAGCGCAATCAGGTCTTCAAGCCGGGTGGGTTTGGCGTCGCGCAACATGCCCTGCATGCCGCGACTTTCAAACTGGAACACGGCCTCGGTTTTGCCTTCCTGAAACAGCTTGTAGGTGGCCGCATCGGTGAGCACGATGTTCTCGAATGCAAAGTTTTCCTGACCGGCATGGCGTGAGCGTATGAGGTCGCGCGCAATATCCAGAATGGTGAGCGTGGCCAGGCCCAGAAAATCGAACTTGACCAAGCCGATGGCCTCCACGTCGTCCTTGTCATACTGGCTCACCGCAGAGTCACTGCCGGGCTGCTGGTAAAGCGGGCAAAAGTCAGTTAATTTGCCCGGTGCAATCAAGACGCCACCGGCATGCATGCCCACATTGCGCGTCATCCCCTCGAGCTTTTGCGCCAGCGCAATCAGGGTTTTGACCTCGTCTTCCTTTGCCAATCGCTCGGCCAGTATGGGTTCGGCCTTGAGTGCGCCTTCTATGGTGATGTGCTGACCCGGCTTGTTGGGGATGAGCTTGCTGATGCCATCGCAAAAGGTGTAGCTCATGTCCAGCACACGCCCCACATCGCGGATGGCAGCGCGTGCAGCCATGGTACCGAAAGTAACGATCTGGCTGACTGCATTTTTACCGTACTTGTTCTTGACATAGTCAATCACGCGGTCGCGGTTACTCTGGCAAAAATCAATATCGAAGTCGGGCATCGACACCCGCTCGGGGTTAAGAAAACGCTCAAACAGCAGCTTGTATTCCAGGGGGTCAAGGTCGGTAATTTTCAAGGCGTAAGCAACCAGTGAGCCCGCGCCGGAGCCACGCCCTGGCCCAACCGGGCAGCCATTGTTTTTGGCCCAGTTGATGAAGTCGCCCACAATCAGAAAGTAGCCTGGGAAACCCATTTTCACAATCGTGCTGATCTCAAACTCCAGGCGGGCTTCGTAACGCGCACGCTGCGCTTCGCGTTGGGTCGCGTCCGGGTACAAATGCAGCAGCCGTTCTTTCAGACCTTCATGGGAGGCATAACGGAAATACGCTTCGGCTGACATTTGCTTGCCATCGACCAGCGGGATCGGGTAGTCCGGCAGTTGCGGCTTGCCCAAGACCAGCGTGAGGTTACAACGTCGGGCAATTTCCTGGGTATTGGCCAGGCTTGAGGGAATATCGGCAAACAGCGCTTGCATTTGCGCCGTGGTTTTGAAGTACTGGTCGCGGGTGAATTTGCGAACCCGCCGCGCATTGCCCAGAATTTCACCCTCGGCAATACAGACCCTGGCCTCGTGCGCCTGGTAATCGTCTTCCAGCGTGAACTGATTGGGATGGGTGGCCACCACCGGGAGCTTCATGCGTGCGGCCAGTTGCACTGCTGCAATCACATGCGCTTCGTCGTCCGCGCGTCCGGCTCGTTGCAACTCCAGGTAAAAGCGATGCGGAAATAAACCCGATAGCTTCATGGCCACATCAAACGCACGCGCCTGGTCGTTTTGCACCAGCGCCTGCCCGACCGGGCCGGTTTGGGCGCCCGAGAGCAAAATCAGGCCCTCATTCAAGGCCTGCAGCCACTCCAGCTTGACCACCGGCTGGGCTTTGGCCCCGTTTTGCGTCCAGGCCCGGGCCAACAGCTCGGACACATTGAGATAACCCTGCTTGTTTTGCACCAATAAAACCAAGCGAGAAGTGGCCGCAGCGTCCTGACTCAGGCTCTCCAGAATGATCTCAACACCAATCAGCGGCTTGAGGCCTTTTGCGCGCGCTTCCTTGTAAAACTTGACGGCTCCGAACAGGTTGTTCAAATCGGTAATGGCCAGTGCAGGCTGGTGATCAGTCACGGCGGCCTTGACGATGTCCTCAATCCGGTTGGTTCCATCAACGACAGAGAATTCAGTGTGCAGGCGAAGGTGGATAAACATGGGCTGATTGTAGTTTTACGCCAGTTCACATGGCGAATTGAGCAGTCGTCCAAGACTTCTAAAATGAAGCCCGTGAATACCATTCTCAATATCGCCGCTTATCAGTTTGTGCCGCTCGACGATACCGAGGTCTTGTGTACTCGACTGCATGAGTGCGCGCAGGCTTTACAGCTCAAAGGCACCATTCTTCTGGCAAGCGAGGGCATTAACCTGTTTCTGGCAGGCTCAGCAACAGCGGTCCGTCAGTTTGTTGCCGAATTACGCACGGACACCCGCTTTGCGGCCATCGAAACCAAGGAAAGCTGGTCAGCCGTTCAGCCGTTTCGCAAGATGCGGGTGCGGGTCAAGCGCGAAATCATCCGCATGAATCACCCCACCATTGTTCCTGCCGCAGGCCGGGCACCCGCTGTTGATGCACAGACCCTCAAACGCTGGTTGAGTCAGGGGCACGATGACAGCGGGCGGCCCGTGGTGACGCTGGATACCCGCAATGATTTTGAGGTGGATGCCGGTACCTTTGAGGGCTGTATTGACTGGCGCATCAGCAAGTTCACTGAATTTCCGCTAGCGCTGGAAAAAAACAAGGCCCAGCTCCAGGACAAAACGGTTGTCAGCTTTTGCACTGGCGGAATCCGCTGCGAAAAAGCAGCCTTGCTCATGCGCGAAGCCGGCCTGGAGCAGGTCTATCAGCTCGACGGCGGTATTCTCAAGTACTTTGAAGTCACTGGCGGCACCCATTTCCAGGGCAACTGCTTTGTATTTGACGAGCGAAGGGCCCTGGCAGCAGACTTGTCAACCGCCAAGGCCCCGGATTAGCGTCCTTGAACTGCCTGTAGCAGGCAGCAGGGGAAATCAGCCGCGCAGCTTGGCCGCAACTTCTGCCACGCGTTTGCCGAACAGGCGCGCGGTTTCCAGATCACCTGCAGGCATTTCCGCCGGCGATGCGTCAGACGGTGATTGCGCCATGGCTCCACTGAACGAGCCGACAAAATTCACGTCATTGCGCTGGGCTGCCTTGCTGTTGTTGGGCATCAGACCAGTGCCAACCCAGATGCCGCTGTGCTGCATGGCCAGGGTAATGAAGTAATGCAGCGTGGAGTGCTTGTCGCCATTCATGGTGGCGCTGTTGGTAAATCCGGCAAACACCTTGTCCTTCCATTGCTGACTAAACCAGGCCTTGCTGGAAGCATCCGCAAATTTCTTGAACTGCCAGCTCACCGAACCCATATAGGTCGGGGAGCCCATGATGATGGCATCCGCAGCCGAAAGCGTCGCCCATTGGGCGTCTGTGAGGTTGCCCTCGGCATCAATGGCGATCAGTTCTCCGCCTGAACCCTCAGCCACGGATTGCGCCATGCGCAGGGTATGACCGTAACCCGAATGAAAAACCACTGCAACTTTTGCCATGCGATAACTCCTGTTAAAAAACTAAAAACATCAAATAAAAAACTGTCAAAATCTGACGAACCCCATGCTCAGGCGCAGAGGTCAAAAACCAGCACCTCTGCATTGACACCGGCACTCAGGCATAACGCCTCTTCCCCTTCAATCAAGACCGCATCCCCGGTTTGAAGCCGTTGGCCGTTGACATACAGTTCTCCGCGCACCAGATGCACATAACCCTTGCGCCTGGCGTCCAGTGTCAGTTGGGCCGATTCATGGCCATCAAACAGGCCCGCATAAAGCCGGGCATCGGCGTGCAGCGTGACCGAACCCAGGGCGCCATCGGGTGAAGCCACCAGCCGCAAAGCACCACGCTTGTCTTGCGCATCAAAGGTTTTTTGCTCGTAGCTGGCAGGAATTCCGGTGACGTTGGGCTCGATCCAGATTTGGAAGAAGTGGGTGGTGTCTTTGGGGGCGTGATTGAACTCGCTGTGCATCACGCCGTTACCGGCGCTCATGCGCTGCACATCGCCCGGCGGGATGGCGCGACCATTGCCCATATTGTCCTTGTGCGCCAGCTCGCCGGAGAGTACATAGCTGATGATCTCCATGTCACGATGACCGTGGGTGCCAAAACCGGTGCCTGGTGCAATGCGGTCTTCGTTAATCACCCGCAGATTGCCCCAGCCCATGTATTTGGGGTCGTGGTAACCGGCAAAAGAAAAGCTGTGGAAAGATTTAAGCCAGCCATGGTCGGCATAACCTCGGTCTTGCGATTTGCGCAGAGCCAACATACGGTTTCCCTCCTTGAATGAAGAACTTGAACTTTAAGGCACGCTGCTGCTTTTGCAATACATGGTGTTTGATGGCATCATTCAATTTATTTGAATTTAACCAACATTAAAGTGCAAAAAATGAAAGCTACTGCCCGCAATGTCCTCACACCCGATGCGTTGTCCATGCTTCACGTGATTGATACGCAGGGCAGCTTTGCCGCAGCTGCACGCGAGCTGGGCATGGTGCCCAGTGCACTGACATACCGGGTACGCCAGATCGAGGACGCGCTGGATGTGCTTCTGTATGACCGCAGTTCCCGCCAGGCGCGCCTGACCGAAGCCGGGGCAGAGCTTTTGCGAGTAGGCGAGCGCCTGCTTGAAGAAATTGACGCCGTCGCCAACCGGGTCAGGCGGGTGGCTACCGGTTGGGAGCCACAACTCACCCTGGCTGTGGACAGCGTGATTTCCAAATCAACCCTGATGGAATTGGTGGATCGTTTTTTCGCATTGGGCGCTCCCACGCGCATCCGTCTGCGTGAGGAAACCCTCTCAGGAACCCTGGAAGCGCTCACCTCGGGCCAGGCCGACCTGGCCATTGGTGTGGCACTGGAGGTAATCGCGTCAGCCCCCATACAGTCCAAACCGCTGGGCATGGTGAGTTTTGTCTATGCGGTAGCACCGCATCACCCGCTGGCAGCGTCCGTTGAGCCGCTGACAGATACACAGCTGCAAAGGCACCGTGCAGTTGCAGTGGCCGACTCGGTGCAACGGGGCAACGGCCTGACCATCGGACTGCTGGCAGGACAAGAGGTGTTCACCGTGCCCAATATGCAAGCCAAGCTGGATGCGCAGCTGCGTGGCCTGGGTGCCGGCTTTGTGCCTGAGTGCATGGCGCGCAGCTACCTTGAGGCCGGTCGCCTGGTGGCGCTGAAAACAGAGAGACCACAGCGCCAGGTTCGGGTCAGTTATGTCTGGCGGGGTGCCCCGGCACGTGGCCAGGGCCAGGCGCTGCAGTGGTGGCTGCACCAGTTGGAGCAAGCCGGCACCCGCACCGCACTGTTGGAGCAGCACCGGGGCGTGTAAAGTGCGGGTCGTACAACAACAGGAGACAGCGCCCATGGCCAACAAGTCCGAATCCCGATCCATCGCCATCATTGGTGCCGGCATGGCCGGCATCGCCTGCGCACGCACACTGGTTCAGGCGGGTCACCGCGTGACGGTGTTTGAGAAGAGCCGTCGCCCTGGAGGCCGCATGTCTACCCGCAACACCGAGTTTGGCAGCTTTGACCATGGCACGCAGTACTTCACCGTGCGTGATACCCGCTTCAAAAAAGCCCTTGAGACCGTGCCGGGTGTCTGCAAACCCTGGAGTGCGAATGCGGTTCGCATCCTCGACGAACAGGGTCGGGTTGCTGTAGCGGGTCTGCCTCCGACAGAGTCCCACTGGGTAGCCGCACCGGGCATGAACGACCTGGTGGCGCGCTGGTCTCAACCGCTACTCAAAGAAGGGCTAATTGAAGTCCAGACCCTGGTGACAGCCATTGCCCGTGATGTGCTCAACCCCAGGCGCTGGCAATTGCACACCAAGGGCGCAGAAGACTCGCAGCATGTGTTTTCCGGCTTTGATCATGTTTTACTGGCCATACCCTCCACTCAAGCGCAGGATTTGCTACAAAATTCGAAGCAAAAAGGTCTGGCTAAAAAGATCAGCAAGGTTGAGGTGGCCCCTTGCTGGACGCTGATGCTGGCTTTCCCCCAGGCCGTACAACCCGGGCTGACCACGCTGGGGCCGCAATGGAACGCAGCACGCAGCACCCACCACCGCATTGCCTGGCTGGCACGTGAATCCAGCAAACCCGGGCGCGAACAAATTGAACGCTGGACGGTACAGGCCAGCGCCACCTGGTCGCAAGAGCACGTTCGGGACGATGAGGCGCGTGCCAAAGCCAAGCTGATCAAGGCGTTCTCTGAGATCACCGGCATCCGCGCTGAACCCGCCTTTGCAGAGGTCCATCGCTGGTTGTTTGCACAGACCACCCGGCCACTGGGTGTGAGCCACCTGTGGGACGAAGGACAAGGCATTGGCGTCTGCGGCGACTGGTGCCTGGGCCACCGCGTAGAAAACGCCTTTGTATCGGGCCTGGAGCTGGCCCTGAGCGTGGCCTGATCACCAAGTCAAGCGTGGGGGCCATCCATTACTTAGGCAGGTTCGCCCCTTCTCCCACCGGGCATTTGCACGCCGGCTCGCTGGTGGCCGCGCTGGCCAGTTGGCTGGACGCCAGAGCGCATGGCGGGCGCTGGCTGGTGCGCATCGAAGACGTGGACACGCCGCGCTGTATTGCCGGTGTTGATGAAATTATTCTGAAGCAACTAGCCAGCCTGGGCCTGGTGCCCGACGAGCCCCCGGTATGGCAGTCGCAACGCACAGTGCTTTATCAGCAGGCGCTGGACCAGCTTATCTTTCAGGGCCAGGCCTACCCGTGCAACTGCTCACGCAAAACCATTGAGACGGTGCTCAATCGATCCGGCCAGCCACGTGGCCGCAACACAGCGCTGATCTACCCCGGTACCTGCAAATCAGTTGTGCGGCATCCGGCAGACTTATACCGGGGCGAGCAGCCTGCCTGGCGGCTGAACATATCGAAGCTGCAGCCTCATCTATCTAAAACCTATACGGATAAAGGGAAAGCCGCTCCCGAAAAAGGAGCATCGCAAGTATCTGC
>JBILKC010000344.1:0-2905 GCA_044376885.1 Hylemonella sp.
TGCCACCAGGCGGGTAGCCCACCACCACGGTGATGGGTTTAATGGGATAGGCATCGGTTTGGGCAAGCGCGGCGGGAATTGCTGCGATCATGATGGCTCCCGTGACCACGGCAAAAGTGATCGGGCGGGCTATGCGTTTGATGAGGTTCATGCGGCATCCTTGGGTTTGATTCAGGCGTGGGGATTGATTAAGACACCTCGATTATGAAGATGGGGGAAACCGGACTTTGTGCCAAATCGGCACGCCACGGTGCAATAACGGCACCGCCTACCGATTGGCAAACTCCTGCCAGACCCGTTCAGCCGCAGGGCTTAAACGTCGCTTGGGGCGGTACAGCCGAACATCAAACCGCACCTCCATGCGTTTGTCGCCCGCCAGGGCCAGACGCCCACTCTTGCAATCGGCATGCACCATGGACCAAGGCAACCAGGCAACCCCCACCCCGTTGAGGACATACTCGTAAAGCGCGTCAGCCGAGTCGCACTCCAGTCGACGCAAAAGAGCGGGGGCGTGCGGGTTTTTCGACAAATGATCGGCCACAAGTCGGCCCAGTGCCAGCTCTTGGGAATAGGCCAGATAAGGCGTAGCCGATTCATTCAAGTCATAGACGGGCTGGCCTTGCGCATTGGTGCGCACCACGGGCACCAGCTTGTCTGATGCCAGGGTGAGATGCATGAATTGGCGCGCATCCAGTCGAAGTGCCAGCAAAGCATGGTGGTACACCAAAGAAAAATCGGCCTCAAAGCGTTCGAGCATTAGTACTGTTTGCGCCAATGCGCGCGTCAGGATGCGCAGTTCGGCCCGGCATTCCAGCAAGGTCGGGTTCAGGCGCACCAGCCAGTCGGCCAGCAGCGTCCTGGCCAAAGTGCGACCGGTGGCCAGCGTCACCATTTTTCCTCCCCGCTCCGTCTGGCTGCGAATTTCCTCGCGTGCGCTCTCCAGATCACGCAGCATGGCCTGCGCCGTCTCCAGAAATAGGTCTCCAGCTGCTGTAAGCCTGACGGGGCTGACCCCCCGCTCCACCAGCGAGGCGCCTGCCCAGGCTTCCAGAGCCTTGATTCGACGCCCAAAAGCAGGATGGGTCACATGGCACAACTCTGCGGCCCTCGCAAAGCTGCGGGTTTGGGCCAGAGCCACGAAATCTTCAAGCCATTTGCTTTGCATGGTCGGCAAGGTGCTCGCACTCCCCGGGAGTTCCAGGGTTGCAAGCAAAGGGCAAAGTTGAGGTCACAGCTTGAGTATCGTACCTTGACTATTCGTCAGAGCCCCGCCCATTCAGCGTTGGCCTAAGGTGGTCTTTTCTTCACTTTCGAGAAGCTAATTATAAAATAGTCGCGACTTTTTGATGTTTTTATATAAAATAGTCGGATGAATCGTTATCTTGATGCTGCTATCCAAAGCGACCTGGGCAAAAAAATGGTGTTTGTCACCGGGCCACGTCAGGTCGGCAAAACCACGTTGAGCACCATGCTGCTGGCCAAGCAGAGCGGACAATATTTGAACTACGACGTGGCTGAAGATCGCGCGGTCATCATGCGCCAGAGCTGGCTTCCACAAGCCAGGTTGCTGGTTTTAGACGAAATCCACAAGATGCCAAAGTGGAAAAACTGGCTCAAGGGCGTGGTCGACGGCAAGCCATTTCAGCAGCAGTTGCTGGTGACTGGCAGCGCGCGCTTGGACACCTTTCGTCAAGCTGGCGAGTCTTTGGCGGGGCGGTTTTTTGCATGGCGACTTCACCCGGTGTCCGTGCGCGAATGGCGCTTGCACACCGGCGCTGGCGCGGACGATGCGCTCACCCACCTGCTTGCACGCGGCGGCTTCCCTGAGCCTTGTTTGGCCCCCAGCAATGATGAAGCGCAGCGATGGCGGAAGCAGTATTTTGACGGGCTCATCCGCAACGATGTGCTTGAATTTTCCCGGCTCTACGAGCTCACCGCGATGCGTCTGTTTACCGACATGTTGCGACAGCGAGTCGGCTCACCGCTCTCATTGGCCTCAATGGCGCGCGACCTGAACGTCTCGCCCATCACCCTCAAGCGTTACCTCGAAATTCTGGAGGCGCTCTACATCGTTTTCGTTGTGCGCCCCTGGCATCACAACATTGCACGCGCTACGCTACAGGCACCCAAGGTGTATTTTTTCGACACAGGCCTGGTACAGGGAGATGAAGGCATCCGGTTTGAAAATCTGGTGGCATGCCACTTGCTCAAACAAGTGCATTGGCAGCAGGACGCCCACGGAAAAGAGGTGGATCTGCATTACGTACGTACCAAAGACGGTGCAGAAGTTGATTTTTGCCTGAGCCAAAAAGCCCCAGAAGGCGACACATTGACGCACCTGATCGAGTGCAAGCTGAGCGAGACCAAGCCACACCGCGCGCTGGTCCGGTTTGCTCAGCAATGGGCAGACGCGGACGCGATACAAGTGGTGCGCAATCTGCGCATTGATCAAGCGTTTGGCCGGGTTCAAGTCCGGCAGGCCGCCCTTTGGCTGCAAGGACTGGATGCCTGAAACCGGCCACGCCCTGTTACGGGACGGGCATTGCGCGGGTGGCCACCGTAGCGCCGCCTTGCGCTCCCGCGCCTGGAATCAGCAGGGGACAACTTTACTGGGGCAAACGTATCAACGCCACTTCAATTCACATGTGTCTGCGGCGGTTCAACGCACCAGTCGAATAAAAAATTTGCTGGTCTTGCTGGACACGAAATCCTCGCCGTTGTAGGTATTGACGATCCAGGCAGAGTCAACCGTCGCCCGGTTGGGCGAGCTACTCCAGAACCAGCCGCCAGGGTCGTTTCGGAACCAATTGGTATTGAGTGCTGGACGGAAACAGGAGCGGTCGGGCAAAGAGTACAACTCGGCGTGGCTTGGCAATCGCCAGGCCAAGGCGCCAGCGACCGCACT
>JBILKC010000345.1:0-2895 GCA_044376885.1 Hylemonella sp.
CGACTTGCAAAGCCCGGTCCATAGTTTTGGACAAAGTGGCGTCGGTGTAATAACGCCCGGCAATGCCCAGCGCCGGCACACCCTCAACCCGATAGGCATTTTGCAGCTGTACCGCCCGGCTGGCTTTGCTGGAGGCCGAGAACGAGTTGAATTGCTCCATGAACTTGGCTTTGTCAACGCCCTGTTTGGCCACCCAGTCGCCTATGCTCTCTGGCTTGTCCAGGCGCTGTTTCTCAACATGAATGGCGTAGAACACCTTGGCGTGCAGCTTGTCGATCAGGCCCATCGCCTCAATCGCGAAATACAGGCGCTGTTGAGGTGCAAAGTCATCACGGAAAGCCACCGGAACGCGTTTGACCACAACATCGTTGGGCAAGCGTTTGATCCACGTCTCCAGGGCCGGCTCAAAGGCATTGCAGTGCGGACAGCTGTACCAGAAGAACTCCAGGATTTCAATTTTCCCGGCTGGAGTGTCCACGTTGACCCGCTTGTCCAGCGTCATGAAGTCCTGACCGGACTGGAATGCCTGGGCCCGGGCCAAGGGAGCCACAACAGCCCCAGCCAAAGCGGCGCAGGCAGAAGAAAATTCACGACGTTTCATGTTCTGGAGCTCCTGAAGGTTACTGTCAATTGGTAATGATGGTGGTGATCTGTGACTAGCGCTGAATCCGCACCAGTGCGGTGTCGTAACCGCTGGCGTCGAGCTTGTCCCGGGCACTCTCAGCCGCGTCTCTGCGCTCAAATGGCCCCACCCTGACCCGGTAAACCTGGCGACCCGACTGCTCGCGCTCGGACACCTTGGCCTCGATTCCGCTCAAGGAGAGCTTGGCGCGCTGGCTCTCGGCGTCCTCGGGCGTGCGGAAAGCGCCCACCTGGACAAAATACAGGAAGGGATCAGCATCCGCGCTCTTGGCCTTGGCCAAATCACCCAGCGGGTCAGCAGTGACCGCTGGTTTGACTTCGGCTTTTCCCGCAACAGGCTCGGGCGCGCCAGGGGCAGCAGCGGGCGCGCCAGGTACTGTGGCTGCAGGTGCCGCCTTGGCTGGGTTTTTGCCATAAAGCGGGGCGTTGGGGTCCCAGTCTTTGTTCTTTTTCGCTTCGGCAGCGTCCTGGTCGGCACTGCGGGTCTGGCCCTTGTTCATGAAAGGCACGGGCACTTTGGTCACATAAACAGCCACCGCCAGTGCCGAGCCCAGACCAACGACCAAACCAATAATGAAACCCAGAAAGGTTCCGCCACGCTGCCCGCGTTGTTGTAATAGGTGAACCGGGTGTTTCATGCGCAGCATTCTTACATTTTTTGGGGTGCGCCAACACCCAGCACAGCCAGGCCATTGTGCAATACCTGGGCCGTGGCAGCGACCAGAGCCAGTCGGGCGGTTTTGATCTGCACATCGTCGACCAGAATACGTTCGGCATCGTAGTAGCTGTGGTAGCAGGCTGCCAGTTCACGCAGGTAAAAGGTCACGTCATGCGGGGCAAAGTCGGATGCAGCGGCACTGAGCATTTCAGGGTATTTGGCCAACAGCAGCATGAGGGCCAGCGCCTGCGGACTTTGCAGCGGCGACAGGTCCGCCCCCTTGAGGGCAGCCGGGTCGCCACCCTCCTTGTCTTGCCAGGCCGCCAACACCGAACAAATACGGGCGTGGGCGTATTGCACGTAATACACCGGGTTGTCATTGTTTTTGGCTACCGCCAGGTCGACATCAAAGGTGTATTCTGTGTCGGGTTTGCGGCTGAGCAAAAAGAAACGCACAGCGTCTTTGCTGGTCCACTCGATCAGGTCACGCAAAGTGACATAACTGCCTGCGCGCTTGCTGATCTTGACTTCTTCACCACCTTTGACGACCCGCACCATGGTGTGCAGCACATAGTCGGGATAGCCCAGGGGAATGCCCGCACCCGCAGCCTGAAGCCCGGCGCGCACACGGGCAATGGTGCCGTGGTGGTCGGTGCCCTGAATATTGACCACCTTGGCAAAGCCACGCTCCCATTTGCTTATGTGATAGGCCACATCCGGCACAAAGTAGGTGTAACTGCCATCACCCTTGCGCATCACCCGGTCCTTGTCGTCACCGTAGGCGGTCGACTTGAGCCACAATGCGCCATCCTGCTCGTAGGTCTTGCCGGCATCGCGCAACTTTTGCACCACCGCATCGACCTTGCCGCTGGTGTACAGGCTGGACTCCAGGTAATAGTTGTCAAACTTGACATCAAAGGCCTTCAGGTCCAGATCCTGTTCGTGGCGCAAATAGGCCACCGAAAACAGCCGGATGTCGTCAAGCGCCTCGACATCGCCGCTGGCGGAAAACTCACGGTCGTCCGAATGCACTTTCTTTTTGGCCAGGTAGTCGCTGGCGATGTCCTGGATGTAGTCGCCGTTATAAAACGCTTTGCTTTGCGGGTTGTCGGGGTCGTTAGGCCAACAGGCATCGCCGGGTTTGAAGCCCTTGGCACGCAATTGGGTGGAGTGGGCCAGGGTGGCAATTTGAACACCCGCGTCGTTGTAATAGAACTCACGGTAAACGTCCCAGCCTTGGGTCTGAAACAAGTTGCAAATGGCGTCGCCCAGTGCAGCCTGACGGCCATGCCCCACATGCAGCGGGCCGGTGGGGTTGGCAGAGACAAATTCCACCAGCACGCGCTGACCTTGTTCAACCGTTCTCTTGGGCTGCTGGCCAAAACATGTGCCTTGGGCCAGCACTTCGCGCACCACCTGCTGTTTGGCCGCAGGCTTGAGGCGGATATTGATAAAACCCGGGCCGGCTATATCAATGCGCTCAACCCACTCCTGGTAAACCGCTTCCGATTTCAGTGCAGCACACAGGTTTTCGGCAACCTGACGGGGATTGAGCTTGAGGGGTTTGGCCAATTGCATGGCTGCCGTGGTGGCCA
>JBILKC010000346.1:0-2894 GCA_044376885.1 Hylemonella sp.
AAAGACAGCTTTGACACCGCGCAACAGGACCTGCAGGCCCGTGCCGTTGTGGAAGCCCAGGTGGACGCAGACCGCATGGTGCTGGCCACACAAAGCGCCCTGGATGCCGACGGCGATTTGCTGAGCCCCCAGGAGCGCACCGCCATTGATGCCCTGATGGCTGCAGCAGTTGCCGCAAGATCACTGACCGAAGCGCCGCTGATTGAAGCGGCCACCGAAGCGCTGGCCAAAGGCACCGAAGCCTTTGCCGCCATGCGCATGAACCGGGGCATCCGCAAAGCCCTGTCCGGCAAAAACATTGCCACCGTCTAACCGATTGATCTTCATGCCCATTATCAAAATACTGCCGCACGCCGAATACTGCCCCTCGGGTGCTGAGATCTTTGCCCCTGCGGGCACATCCATTTGCGAGGCCATGCTGGACAACCACATCAACATCGAGCATGCCTGCGACATGAGCTGCGCCTGCACCACTTGCCATGTGATTGTTCGCGAAGGCCTGGAATCGCTGAATGAGCAGGACGAGAGCGAAGAAGACCTGCTGGACCGCGCCTGGGGTCTTGAGCCCAACTCGCGCCTGAGCTGCCAGGCTTTTCTGGCACAGAAAGACCTGGTGGTGGAGATACCCAAATACTCCATCAACCACGCCAAAGAGAACCACTAAGACGGCCCTAGAGCCAGAGGTAAGCTCACCCATGCGCCAAATTTTTCTCGACACCGAAACCACGGGTCTGTCTGCTGACAACGGCGACCGCATCATTGAAATTGCATGCGTAGAGCTGGTCAACCGCAAGCTCACCGGCAACAATTTGCACTTCTACCTTAACCCCGGGCGGGACAGCCACGAAGAGGCCTTGAAGGTGCACGGCATCAGCAATGAGTTTCTCAAGGACAAGCCGGTTTTTGGCGTGATTGCGGATGATCTGATGGCGTATTTGCAAGGCAGCGAGGTCATCATCCACAACGCCCAGTTTGATGTGGGTTTCCTGAATAAAGAACTTGAACTGGTTGGCAAGCCGCAGTTCAGGCAGTTTGTGTCCAGCGTGACCGACACCCTGGTGATGGCCAAGGAAATCTACCCCGGCAAAAGAAACTCCCTCGATGCCCTGTGTGAGCGCCTGGGGGTAGACAACTCGGGCCGTACCCTGCATGGTGCTTTGCTGGATGCGGAGCTGCTTGCCGAGGTCTATATCAACCTCACCCGCGGCCAGGACGCCCTGTTGATTGACGTCGCCAGCCATCAGTCTCCCAGTGGAACGGTTAACCGCATCGATCTGTCCGGCTTTGACCTTCCGGTGCTGCTGGCCAACGCCCAGGAAATTACCGCCCACGAAGAAGTATTGGTTCAACTGGACAAAGCCAGCGGCCAGAAGACGGTATGGCGTGAAGTTGCACGTACAGACGCTCAATGAGCCGATAGGCCAGCCGGCAGGGGTGTTTGCTCTGGCATAATCACCGGCTTCTCGGGTCGTTAACTCAGCGGTAGAGTGCCACCTTCACACGGTGGAAGCCAGTGGTTCGATCCCACTACGACCCACCAAATCAAAAAGCACTGATGAACTCAGTGCTTTTTTTGTTTCCAGTACAGCCATGCGGATGAAAAACCGCGCCCACTAAAGGTAGGCTTTCTCAGTTTGAAGGCTATAGTGCACATATCGAATGCGCTCGCAAAGTTGGTCAAGCAGCCGAACAGAGCGCAAAACGGGAGCGGCGACTTTGTCAGATTCAATATACCTGCACATAAAAACAGTACATTGCTGTAAGTCCATGAAAACAAGAGAGTTTTTGATGAACAACGAGCCACGTTATCTGACTACTTACCATGTTATCCCGCAAAATTGCGGGATATATAAAAGTTATGCACTCAAGGAGTAAATCATGTTCCTAATTCGACGCTACCTAGTTTTGATGCTTGTCATTGGCTCGCTCATGTTGTTTGCCACGGCTTGGCACGTAGGCATAAATCTTGAAATTTCTGTGTTGGCGGCGTCAGTCACAACACTAACGATTGTGTGGTGGTTAGAACGCAAGGTGCCATATCGCAAGCATTGGAACAAAAGCCACGGTGACTTGGCCACAGACATTGCCAGTGCTGGCGTATTGATTGCTGTCATCGACCCGCTGCTCAAGGCCATCGCGCCGTTGGCTTTGGTTGCTCTGTATGCCGCCTTTTTCACAACCCCACTCGTTGTTGAATGGCCGCTTTGGCTGCAAATCGCCGTGGTGTTGGTGGTAGTTGAATTCGGCAAGTATTGGGCGCATCGCCTCCATCACACCTTAGCCCCCCTTTGGTGGCTGCACGCCATGCATCACAGCAGCGAACGTTTGTACTTTCTCAACGGCCTCCGGTTTCACCCACTGAATTACGTGACTAATTTTTCGCTCTCTGTGTTCCCTGTGATATTGATGGGTTTCTCACCCGAGGCCATTTTGGGCTACCTCGCCATCACCCAGCCTGTTGTGTTGCTTCAGCATGCCAACATTGATATGCGACATGGTGTGTTGAACAAAGTCTTCAGCACACCCGAGGTGCATCGCTGGCACCATTCCACAACTCCCGATGAAGCCAACCGCAATTTTGGCAATGCACTACTCATTTGGGATCATGTATTTGGCACCTTTAAGAGCGAAGCAGGCTTTGATGAAAGCAAGGCAGTTGGCTTGTTTTCGTCATCTAAGGCGCACTACCCCGCAACGAGTTCCTACCTTACTCAGTTGTTGTCTATGTTCATGCCGCCATGCTGTCGCGCATAACAATTCATTTCAGCGGACGGCTTGCAGCCGCCGCTGAATTCCAACGTTGAGGCTGTAAAAAAACCGTATCTGGCACGCCCTTTGCATTGCATTCTGCAAAGGAGATCGCACCATGGCCCGATACAAACCCCAAGACCACA
>JBILKC010000347.1:0-2875 GCA_044376885.1 Hylemonella sp.
ACAAATACCTGATTGACAGCAGCGGCAAAGGAATTTCCAGTTTTGCCAGCAATGTGTCGCCTTCCACGCCGGCTCTGGTCAAGGCCATTGAAAAGGCGCTGGCAGAAAAAATCTGATCCGCTCAGCAGTTCATTCAAGTGATCAATTCACCATCACCAGCTTGCCTTTAACACTGCGTGAGCCCATATGGGCATAAGCGGCCTTGAGTTCTGACATAGGCAGGGTGCTGTCAATCACCGGTTTGATTTTGCCTTGAGCGTACCAAGTCGCCAGTTCGTTCATCATGACTTGATTGGCTTGGCGTTCGCGCTTGGCAAAGTCACCCCAAAACACACCTACGATCGATGCGCCTTTGAGTAGCGCCAGATTAAAGGGCAGCGCAGGAATCGGTCCGGAAGCAAATCCGACCACCAGGTAACGTCCGCGCCAGGCGATTGAGCGAAACGCAGGTTCAGCCAGTTCGCCGCCCACCGGGTCATAAATCACGTGGGGACCTTTGCCGTCTGTCAGGGTTTTAATGGTCTCACGCAGATTGTCTGAGGTGTAGTTGATGGTGGCATCCGCTCCGATGGAGGTGCACAAGGCGCATTTCTCATCGCTTGAAGCTGCGGCAATGACACGTGCACCAAGCACCTTTGCAATCTGAATCGCAGCAGTGCCTACCCCGCCTGCAGCGCCCAGGATCAGCACGGTTTCGCCGGCCTTGAGTTGCGCACGGTCAACCAGTGCGTGATGCGAAGTGGCATAAGTCATGATGAAAGCGGCTGCATCAACAAAGCTGAAGCTGTCCGGCAAGGGCATGCAAAGTGCCGCTGGCGCCAGGGTGTGACTGCCAAAGCCACCGGTACCACTCAGGCAAGCCACGTGCTGGCCCAGCTTGAGGTGTGTTACCCCATCACCCAAGGCCTGCACCACACCGGCGTATTCCGAGCCTGGCACAAAGGGCAGGGGTGGTTTGTGCTGGTATTTGTTTTGCACAATCAGCAGATCCGGAAAATTCAGGCTGGCAGCCTTGATTTCGATCAATACCTGTCCGGCTTGTGGCGTGGGGGTGGGCAGTTCTTTCCAGTTCAGGGCATCGACCCCGGTCGGGGTTTCACAAAGCCAGGCATGCATCAGGTTCTCCGGTGGTTGTTGGGGTGAGTGTTGTACACATGGCACTTTTGCGCTTTCCAAAATGTCAAGTGTGTTGAGGACGGCACAATGATAAAGCGGCATCCACCTACAATCGAATACAACGTATCAGACTCATGAAAATTCTCATCTCTAACGACGACGGTTACCAGGCACCAGGCATCGTTGCTCTCCATGAGGCGCTTCAAGATGTAGCCGAAGTTGAGGTGGTCGCGCCGGAACACAACAACAGCGCCAAATCGAATGCGCTGACGCTGCACTCCCCTTTATATGTGCACCGCGCCCCCAATGGGTTTCGGTATGTCAATGGCACGCCGGCCGATTGCGTGCATATTGCGCTTACCGGCTTGCTTGGCTACCAGCCCGATCTGGTGGTCTCTGGTATCAATAATGGTGCCAACATGGGGGACGACACGATTTATTCCGGAACCGTGGGCGCTGCCATGGAAGGCTATTTGTTTGGCATACCTGCCATCGCCTTCTCGCAAGTGGACAAAGGTTGGAAGCATTTGGACGCAGCTGCCGACAAAGCCCGTGAACTGGTGCTCCAAATGATCCAGCAGAAAATGCTCGGGACTCAGCCTTGGTTGTTGAACATCAATATTCCATGCCTGCCGCTGTCTGACATCAAGCCCATCAAGGTGTGCCGGCTTGGAAGACGCCACTCGGCTGAAAAAGTCATTACCCAGCCCAGCCCGCGTGGCGAGACCATGTACTGGATTGGTGCAGCCGGAGCTGCAAAAGATGATGCTGACGGCACCGACTTTCACGCAACAGCCCAAGGGCACATCTCGATTACCCCCCTGAAGGTCGATCTGACTGACCATGCACACTTAAGCTACTGGGCGCAGTCTGCCAGCCGTCTTGACTCTCCACACACGCAGGCATGACACCCCGCAAGCGTCCTGGTTTTCCGGCACGTCTGGGTGTGCCTGTCGACTCAAAGCAAGCCCTTCAAACGCCTCAAAAACGGCTCAGCCAGAGCACTTCAACTGCTCAGCCGCAGGGTCTGGGGCTGGATTCCAGCGCCGTCCGTGCGAACATGGTTGCCAAACTTGCAGCTCAAGGCATTACTGACGCCCGGGTGTTGTCAGCGATGAACACCATTGAACGGCATCGTTTCGTCGACAGTGCCTTGGTAAACCAGGCCTACGAGGACACCAGTTTGCCGATAGGCTTAGGTCAAACCATCTCCAAGCCGGGGGTGGTCTCACGCATGGCGGAGCTGCTCCTCAATGGGTGTTCAGGCAAGCTCGGCCGGGTGTTGGAGATTGGTTCCGGATGTGGCTATCAAGCGGCTGTATTGAGTTTGCTGTCAGTTGAGGTCTACAGCATTGAGCGTCTACGCGGCTTGCATGAGAAGGCCCGGGAGAACCTTCGCCCGTTGCGCATACCCAATCTGCACCTGCTTTTTGGCGATGGCATTATGGGCTACGCCAAAGGTGCTCCCTATGCGGCCATTATTGCGGCGGCCGGTGGTGAGGCCGTGCCTCAGGGATGGATAGACCAGTTGGCCATAGGCGGCAGGTTGGTCGCACCCGTAGCTCGTGCAGGAAACCAGGCGCTGTTGGTGTTGGACAAGACTGCCCAGGGCGTGCGTCAGGTTACCCTGGAGGCTGTTCATTTTGTCCCCCTAAAATCGGGCATTGCCTGAAAGATATTCACCTGTGGAAATGCCAATGACTGGAATGATTGTTCGCAAAGCTGCTTGGCGTCTGCCCTTTCTCCTGGGTCTGTGTGC